>JAICRA010000341.1 GCA_025937615.1 Thermomicrobiales bacterium
AGGAGGAACTGGCGAACCACCCCGAGTACGAGATCGTCGCCGAGGTGAACGACGATTTCGATAGTGCCAAGGCGCTGGCAGTGACCCAGGATCTGCTCTCCCGCTTCCCGGAGGGCGAGTTGGATGTGATCGTGATGCAGGGGCCGGAGGGGGTTGCTGCCGCTGACTTTGCGCGCCAGAACGGGCGAGAAGAAGTGCAGTTCATCCTCGGCGACTATCCCGCCGATGTCCGCCAGGCGATCATGGACGGCGACATCCTGGGGACGATCAACCAGGATCCATACCCCCAAGCCTTTGAGGCGATGCACATGGCGTCGCTCTACCTCAACGGTCAGGAAGACGAGATCCCCAAGCCGTATTTTCTGGAGCTTCCGATCATCACCGCCGACAACGCCGAAGAGACGCCGCCTGCCTGGGGATGCTAGCGCGCCGCTGCTGATCAGGCGCGGACCGCGATCGACATGATTGCGGCCCGTGGTTCGGTGTGGACTGGGACTCGTCCGCCGGGCGTAGGACCGTCATGGAGGGTAGAGCTACGGCGTCGCTGGCGATGAAGGTCTACGACTATCAGTGGGCCACCTCGTTCGGCATGGACGCCGCAACTGCCGCGGTCGAGCTCGTGCGGGACGGCATCGACACCGTCCTGGTGCGGAACCAGATCGATCCCTTGCCGACGTCTGGGGTCGATCAGGAAACCTATCTGGCATCTGGCTGTTCGATCCCGGTACCCAAGGATCGCGCCTGGTCGGAAGCGTTACGCGCCGCTGGGCTGCGCGTCTACCAGACGACGGCGCTCTTCTTCGACCCCGAGTTGCTGCAGTCGTTTCCGGACGCGCGGCCGATCGATGCGAATGGCGATCCCCACCTTGGGTTCGATTGGTATCTTGGTGTCTGTCCCACGCACGAGGGCTACCTCGAAGCCAAGATTGACCGACTGAAGCGAGTCGCCGTCGAACTGGACCCAGATGGTCTCTTCCTGTCGTTCACGCGTTACCCGGGGTTCTGGGAGAACTGGGTTCCCGGCTACACCTTTACTAATGCTGACCGCTACTGTTTCTGCCCGCGGTGTCGCGCCCGCTTCGCTGCGGACCTGGCGCTCCACCTCGCTCCCGGTGATGCCGCGACCCAGGCGCGGGTCATCCTGGAAGAGCACGGCGACAAATGGACTGCCTGGCGCAGCCGGCAGATCGTCGCGGTCATCGACCGCATCGCCGCCGCGGTTCGCGCCCAGCGCCCTGATGTCGAGATCATGCTCAACACCCTGGCATTTCCCGCCTCCGACTTCGAGGGGCTCGACGTGAGGCGGGAAATCGCGGCGCAGGATCTGGCGATGCTGCGTGGATCAGTAGACCGGTTCGAGTTGATGACCTATCTCCAGATCCTCGATCGTCCCAATGCGTGGCTGGAGTCGGTCGTCGCCGACGCCCGCCGTGCATTGCCCGACCGGCCGCTCTATTCCACGTTACAGGTGGCGCCGCTCTACACTGAGGGCATCCACGCCGGCAGGGGGCGGGCCCTGGATATCACCGCCGAGGAACTCGACCAGTCAGCGCGAGCGGCGCTCGCCGCGGGGGCGGATGGGCTGGTCTTCTACCACTGGACTGATTTTCTGGTCGATGAGGCCGCGGGCGGCCGCAAACGGGCCGTGTTGCGAGGACTTGCCGGTGCCTGACGCTACGCGATCCCGCCTTGGAGTGAGCTACTTCGGCAATCGCTACCCCCACCACGCACGGGACGATCTGCGAGCCATCGCATCCACCGGTGCCGGTTTCGTGGTCCACGTCATGTCTGAAGCCGATTTGCGCTGGAACCCCGGCACCATAGCGGACCTGGTGAGCATTGGCAATGACTACGGTCTTCAACCGTGGTTGATCCCTTGGGCGGTGGGTGGCATTTTCGGTGGCGAGTCAGCCAGCTACGCCGTCGGCGAGCATCCGGACGCCTGCCAGCGCGGCAGCGACGGCCATCATCTCCCAGCGCTCTGCCCCCGGCAGCCG
>JAICRA010000225.1 GCA_025937615.1 Thermomicrobiales bacterium
CGCTCAAAGGCGGTGACTCGTCCCGCCCTGAACGTCGCCAGCGCGATGAGGACGATGTCTCGCGGGCGCGGATCGAACTCTTGCCGTTCTTTCCGCTCGCGAGAGACGAATACCCCGAGCAGTCCCAGAAAGAGGCTGACGAGCGTGACGTAGGCAAGTCGTTCCCGCTGCTCCGGATCAGATGTCATCATCATTCATTCCCAAGGTTGGACGGCCAGTTCTCTCCGAGGTCGAGTCCAACGTTGTCGCCGAGCCTGGTGCTGATCTCGTGAGCCGCCTCGTCCCGGATACGGCCCGAAAGTGCCGCGACGTGAAGGTCAATGGCGGCGTCCAGGGCCTGCGAGAAGGGAGGCGGACTTAGCCGTTCTCCTGGCTGCCTCGTCGCCTCGCTCATCGCCTCTATCGTGCTGACCCTCCTCAACGCGCTGTTTTAGCCCGCTGTCGAACCGATCTCCATCCAACTTGGTCCATAGGTTCCGAACGCTTGCGTTCGGACCCTCTCGCTTATCCAACCGGTGCGCCAGAACGACGATAGATGAACAGATCCAAAGATCGTGGATCGGTCGCCAGCAGCGTGTCGGCTAGTCCCTCGCCGGCCGACGAGTAGAGCGTCACCCAGCCATTTGTCGTGGTACCGATTGGCGACCAGAGATTGACCAGGAGGTAGCGGCGACTCCCCGCCAGCACCAGGTCCGGATTGATCCCCGCCTCTTCAGCCCGCGCTCGCAGTTCGGCGGGCGCCTCTACGACGTCCCCAACCTCCGGCACGTACTCGGCAATGATGTCGCCGTCGACTGGCACGGCGAAGACCCGCGGTGGGTCAGGGGCGGCTGCATCCTGGGCAAAGACGATGGCGGTCACGCTGCTGTAGATCGATCGCTGCCACGTCTCTGCGAGCACGTAACTCTCGTCGCCGACCGTAATCACCCGCGCATCGCCGGCCACGACGAAGTCAACGGCGAACGACGACGCGGTCTCGTAGCGGTAGAGGTTTTGCGCGTTGCGGTTGGCTCGCAGATAGATCACCTGGCCTTCGCCAGCACCCTGCGCTTGCACGGCCTCGAAGGGACCGACACACCCGATCCGCCTCAGCCTGACGTCGTTGGCGAGCTCCTCCTGTCTGACGAAGCTGTAGGCGACGCCGGACAGCTGGATACGAACGGGCAGTCGCTCGGGAAGCCCATTTGCGCCGATCTCCCCCGGGTCACCTTGACAGCGCCGAGCACGCCTGGACGCCTCTGCTTCCAACCCACTCGGTGGTGTCGGCGACGCGGCCGTGCCCGGTTCGAGCGGGATAATCCGCACGTTCGGGAGCGGAGTCGGTGTCGGCCCGATGACGACCGTGGTCTGAAGTGTGATCTGAACGAAGCCGGGCGGCGGCGGGACGATGGTCGGCGGCGGCGGTGCCTGGCCGGTCGGGGCGATCACAATCTGCGTCGCGATGAATTGATAAACCCGAGTGTCGATGACGGTAAACGTGGTCGTCAGCGGAATGGCCGCTTCTGCCTGCTCGATCGGCGCATAGAGCGGGAACGGACCGGAGCAGCCGATTCGCCGGAACTCCGTTTCGTTGATCGTCACACTTACTTGCGCCTCGTACCTGAAGCGCGTCTCGGCGAAGATCAGATCGTTGAACGTCACTGGCAGCCCAACGGCGTTGAGGGCGACGTAGCGCTCCAGCTGATCGCCACCGGCCAGGAAGACCTCGGCCAATCCCGGATAGCCGCCGGCGCGAACGAGAATCTCACGACCGTCCTCGGCTAGCGGAATGCTCCCGAGCACGGCCACTGTCGTGGTTCGCAGCTCCTCGACCGAGATGCTTGTTTCGATACTGGCGAAGGTATAGGTGTAACGCTGGTTGTCGAACGTGGTCGAAAACGTCTGCGCGCTGGCTTCGGCCGAACAGGCGGCGCTAACATCGAAGGTTCCGGCGGTGGTGATCGGCGCTTCCGAAACGTAGCGGGCGACGACCCCAGTCCCCACTGAGGCTGCGTAAACACGTCCGACAAGGCCATCGGGGGCACTCTGGTCGTCAGGTGCAACAAAGATATTGAGCGTCGTCTCTGGGGTCTGAACGACATCGATCTGGGTCAGCGATTGCGTCTCGATGTCGACCTCGAGATCGAACGAGTAGCGGACCCCTTGCACCTGGATCTCCCGCGGCAGCTCCGCTGGAATTGGCGGCGGCGCATCGAGCGGGATATCCGAGACCGGCGTTGGTGGCGGCTCCACCGTTGCCAGGACCACTGGGGTTGGAATCGCATCGGTTGCCGGCGCGGCGGGACTCGCCAGCGGAGCTGGGGTTTCCTGCGGGACCGGGGTATCCGCCGCCGGAGTGGCTGCCGCCAAGGTCTCGACCGGTGGCACTGGGGTCGCAGTTGGCGGAACAGGTGTCTCGGTCGGCGGAACGGGCGTCTCTGTTGGCGGAGCTGGCGTCTCCGTTGGTGGAATCGGGGTCTCGGTTGGTGGGATTGGCGTCTCCGTCGGAGCAGCGGTCGCCGTCGGAGGCACTGGTGTCTCAGTCGGTGGAACGGGAGTTGCGGTTGGCGGAATCGGTGTTTCCGTCGGGGGTATCGGGGTTTCAGTCGGCTCCTGAACCGGAGCGACGGTGGGAGCAACCGATTCTTCCGCTGCCACCGCCATGAACACCAGCAGCCGGGGGGTGGCGTCGTTGAGGACGACGAAGAGCTCGTCCAGATTCTCAACGGCGTCCTGTTGGGCCCGCGCGGAAAACGGTCCGACGCAACCGAGCCGCGTTAGTGCGTTCGGATCCGCTTCACCAGTCGCGTCCCGGTCGAAGGCAAAGATCTGACCGGCGAAAACGATCGTCTCGCCAAAGGTATCAGGCACGCCGCGATCGTCGAGCAGGATGAACCGATTGAGCGTGCCGTTGTCCTCGAAAAAGAGCTCCGGGAACGGTTCCACGGTCGTCTCGGCATAGACCGGTTGGCCCTCAGCGGTCTGGAGAACTGCCTGGAGTTGATCCGTCGTCAAGTCTGGTTCGAGTCCCGCGTAGACGTACTGGGCGCCACCGACGTCGAGCACGGAGAAGTTGGCAGTTTCGGCCTGACAGGTCCCATCCGGTGACGGCACACCGGCTGGACCAACCGGTTGCTCCGCAAGGTAGCGGCCGGGCAGTTCGGCGGCGATGTCTGGCGCGCCGTAGACGCGATCGAAAGGCGGACCACCGGCGATCGCAAAGAGCAGGACACCATCATCCTCGCCAACCTGCTCGAGGCCCCCCGGATCGACGGGCACCGGGCGGTCGAGACCGTAGCGCGCTCCTTCCAAGACGACTTCCAGTGGCAGCGTCCCCTCCTCCGCAGCGGCTGTCTCGTCGCTCTGAGCACCGTCTGTTTCGGCGGTCCCGGCTGGTTCTGTTTCCGCCACGCCGGTCTCGTCGGTCGTGCCGTCGGGCGGAGTGGCCTCAGCAGCAGTTTCCGTATCAGGAGCCGGCGTACCGGTCCCTGTGGCGAC
>JAICRA010000043.1 GCA_025937615.1 Thermomicrobiales bacterium
CCCAGTGGCCGGCGTCGACCAGGAGCGAGAGCTCGACGGAGCGGGCTTCTGGCCGCTCGTCGTGCCCGACGATTAATCCAACGGGCTCGCCCGCAAGCGATTCAGCGATGAGCGCCTCCGGCCGGTCGACCGCGGTCTCGCGCGACAGCCAGTCTTCGACCTGACCCGCCACATGCTGAATCGAGCGAATCGGAGCGCTCCAGCCCCAGCCGTCCATCAAGACCGGATCGTTGAACCAACGGTGGAGCAGAGGTACATCATCACGTTCGACCGCCCGCAGATTGATCGTCTCACCGGGGATCATCGTCGACGCGTCAGCACGCGTGGGCGTTGTTGGCTCAGACCGGCAACGAGCTCAAGTCGCCGGGGTCTCCCAGAAGAGACCCATGCGAGCGTTCGTGCCGCCATCCACGTAAAGCGTCTGCCCGGTGATGAAGTCCGCGCCATCACCCGCGAGAAAGGCGACGGCCGGAGCAATGTCGCCCGGGTGCCCGACACGTCCCCATGGGATCAGCGTGTTGCCGAACTCGGTCGTGTAGCCCGGCATGTCAAAGTAGCGGGGTACTTCGATGACACCGGGGCCGATGGCGTTGACCCGCACGTGCCTCGGTGCTAGCTCGATGGCAAGGGATCGCGTGAATCCTATGACGGCGCCCTTGGTTCCCGCGTAGGCGGCATGATTCGGGAATCCCGCGCCACCATGGATCGAGGTGATGTTGATGATCGAGCCGCGTCCGGAGCGTTCCAGGGCGGGAAGAGCAGCGCGAGCGCAAAAAAAATAGCCCTTCATATTCAGGTCGAACATCTCGTCATAGATGGCCTCGGTTGTCTCCTCGATCGTGCCAGCGCGGGTGACGCCCGCGTTGTTGACCAGGATGTCCAGTCCGCCGAACGCGTCGGTCGCCTCGGCAACCACGCGTTCGCAGTCGTCGACGTACCGGAGGTCCCCCTGGAGCGCGACCGCCTCCCCACCGGCCGCGGTGATTTCGGCCATGGCGGCGTGGGCGCCAACGCTGCTCCCGCTGTAGTGAAGCGCCACGCGGGCGCCTTGCCGCGCTAGCTCGCGGGCGATGCCTTCACCTATACCAATCCCGGCGCCGGTTACCAGTGCCGCCCGACCTGCCAACGGTTCCATGAGTCCTTCCTCTCTTGGCTATAGGTCATTGGCTATCGGCCGCCGGCTGCCGGCTCTGGCATACCGAACGAACTCGGCCAGTCGCCGCCAATGAGAAACGACTGACAGTCAATAGGCAGTAGCCGATAACCGCGTGTGGGAATAATCAGCAGCAGACGCCGGGAGATGGGTGGCTTGTCGTCAGTTCGGACGGGGAATCGGTTGCCACCGTCTCGACCCGGGCTAGTGGCCAGACCGCAAGTGACATGCCGTCCATGGCGTCCCACATCCACATGAAGTCGCCCCACGTCCAGGAAACGGTGCTTCCCGTGGCTGGATCGACCGCATAGACTCCGGACTCGTCGTAACCGTATCCAACCACGACGTGGTAGCCCGGATTGATCTTGTACGGCGTGCCATCGGCGGCATATTCGTAATAGCTCTGATCGCCCCACATGCCGAGCCAGAGGATGACCGGCACCCCGTTGGCCAGATAACGCTGCAGGGAGCTCGCGTCACCGCGGGCATAGAACACCTCGCCGCGGAAGCCAAGGTCCGCGAGCGGTCCAACCAGCGGCTCGGGATAGACACCGTAGTCGACGGTGTTGCCCCACGAACCGTTGATGTCGCCACGATATCCCCAGTGTGGGTTATCGGACGCCGGCACCAACTCGTCAAATGTCCATTCCGATACCCAGGTGTCGTAGGCGCCTAAGGTTATGACCAGCGAGGCGTACTCGCAACTGAGATTGCGTTGCTGGACGTAGATCGGAACCTCGACGAACGCGGACTCCGCGCCGACTGAGCGAGCGGAAACGGAGTCGATCGGCAGTCCAGCGCCTGTGAGCACGATGAGCACGCTCAACGCCGACACGAGCAGACTTCGAAGCCGCATCGATCCCTGTCCCCTTCACACAGCCGGCCCCTCCGACCCGGCCTGATATGCATTGTATCGAGCGATCGCGACCTTGACTATATGGGACTTAGAGTCAACGGTTTCACCGAGGGTGATGGGGTTATAGGGTCATCGGGTGATGGGCACGAGAAGCTCGCTTCTCCTGTCTTTGACAGACTGCCTACTGGCTACGTAGCGTTGTGGCAACGCGAGGAAGACTCCCTATCACCCCTTCACCCAACACCCTATCATCCCGCATTGGACCGGTAGTTCGGCGCTTCGCGGGTAATGACGACGTCGTGCGGGTGGCTCTCACGCAACCCGGCGGCGGTGATCCGCACGAAGCGGGTCTCCCGCTTCAATGTCGGGATGTCCTGGGCGCCGACATACCCCATTGCCGAACGCAGGCCGCCGACGAGCTGGTAGACGAGATTCCCCAGAGGTCCCTTGTAGGCCACGCGTCCCTCGATCCCCTCGGGAACGAGTTTCTGGATATTGCCAACCCCTTCCTGGAAATAGCGGTCCTTGGAGTAGGAGCGGGACTTCATGGCGCCGATGGAACCCATCCCCCGGTACTCCTTGAAGCGCTCCCCCTGGTAGAGGACCACTTCGCCCGGGCTCTCGTCGACGCCGGCGAGCAGAGAGCCGAGCATGACCACGTCCGCGCCGGCGGCAATGGCCTTGGCGATATCGCCGGAATATTGAATCCCACCATCGGCGACGATCGGGATGTCGTGGCGGGCGGCGGCACGGGCGCAGTCGAGGACCGCGGTGATCTGCGGTACGCCGACCCCGGCGATGACGCGTGTGGTGCAGATCGAGCCTGGTCCGACGCCAACTTTCACCCCGTCGGCGCCGGCAGCGATCAGCGCCTCGGTCGCCGACCCCGTAGCGACGTTGCCGGCCATCACCTCGACGCGGTAGGTGCGCTTGATCCGCTCGACTGTCTGGGATACCGAAACCGAGTGGCCGTGTGCCGTATCAACGACCAGCAGGTCGGCACCCGCGGCGACGAGCGCGGAAGCACGGTCCTCGGCGTCGGCACCGACCCCGATTGCGGCGCCGACTCGCAAGCGGCCCTTGGCGTCCTTGGTCGCGTTCGGGAACTGGATCTTCTTCTGGATATCCTTGACGGTGATCAACCCGGTCAGATAGCCCCGCTCGTCCACGACCGGCAACTTCTCCACCCGGTGACGGTGCAGAATCGATTGGGCCTCTTCGAGGGTTGTGCCTGCCGGAGCCGTGATCAGGTCTTCGCTCGTCATCACGCCGCTGACCGGCTGCTCGATGTCGTCGACAAAGCGGAGATCGCGGTTGGTGAGGATACCGACCAACCGGCCGCAGTCTTCGGTGATCGGCACGCCGGAAATGTGATACCGCTTCATGACGGCCAGCGCCTCACGCACGGGCGCCTCGGGCGGGAGCGTCACCGGCTCGACGATCATCCCCGACTCGGAGCGCTTGACCTTGTCGACCTCGCTGACCTGCTCCTCGATCGACAGGTTGCGGTGGACGATGCCGAGACCTCCCTCCCGAGCTAGGGCGATCGCCATCCGCGCCTCGGTGACGGTGTCCATCGCCGCGGAGATGACGGGGATGGCAAGGGAGATCGTCTTCGTCAGCTGGGTCGCGGTGCTGGCCGTTGCCGGCAAGACCTCGGATTGGGCGGGGACCAGCAACACGTCGTCGAATGTCAGACCGAGCCCAACGAACTTGTCGGTGTCGGAGAGTCCGTCAAATGGATGGAGTGAGTCGTCCCAGGGCGCCGCGGGATCGAGACTGGAAACGTTGAACTGACGCGGCTCAGTGACAGTCATTGCATGCTTCCCTCCACAGATTCTCTGCCAAGGCGACGCCGGGGCGGTAGATGGAGCCGGGTCGCGAGCTCGTTGACGAAGGCTTCGTACGCTTCCGCGCCGCGCGAGCTCGGGTCGTATTCGACGATTGCCTGACCGTAGGAAGGAGCCTCGGCCAGGCGCACGGAGCGAGGGACCACCGTCGCGAACATCCGGTGCGGGAAATAGCGTCGCACTTCGTCCACGACATGCGCCGAGAGGCGCGTACGGGCATCGAACATCGTCATCAACACGCCGGCCACATCCAGCGTCGGATTCAGACCGCGCTTGACGCGATCGACAGTCGTCATCAGTTGACCGAGACCTTCCAGCGCCAGAAACTCGCACTGGATTGGGACGACGACCGACCGTGCGGCCGTCAGCGCGTTCACGGTGAGCAGCCCCAGCGAGGGCGGGCAGTCGATCAGCACGACGTCATAGCGAGGCAGGAATCCAGCCAGGGCCTCGCGCAGCCGGGTTTCACGTCCCCCTGCCGCGACGAGCTCGATCTCAGCGCCGGCCAGCATCGGCGTCGAGGCGACCAGATCGAGTCCGGGACGATCAGTCGCCTCCGTAGCCTCGGCCAGAGGAAGCCCGTCGACGAGCACTTCGTAAATCGAGGGGCCAACGGAGAATTTGTCGACGCCGAGCGACGATGTTGCGTTGCCCTGGGGATCGGAGTCAACGAGAAGAACACGGTAGCCGCGCTGGGCGAGCGAGACAGCGGCATTGACGGCGGTGGTCGTCTTGCCCACCCCGCCTTTTTGATTGGCGAAGGCGACGATGGGAATGGCGCCCGGAGGACGCCCGTCGACGCGGCCTTCGGGGTCGTACCCCGGTTGGGTCGCCACGGGACTCGCTGCCGTCACGCTCGCCATCTGTGTCTTGTCCGCAGTGCCGCCTCTCCTCACGCCGATAGTAGCACGCGCGTACGGACGGAGGGGGTGCCGCTGCGCACAGGGGGTGCCGGCTTCGCCGCAGGGGGAGAAGGGGGGTCGCTTCGCTCGCGGGAGGAGAAGAGCGGACGAGGCTTCTACTCACCTCCTCGACGTCTCGACTACGCTCTTCCTGACCGAACTTCCTGAACTTCTGGGGGTCAGGGCGGCCGGGAAGTTCGACGACGTCCGCAGTGAATGACTCACTGACTGGCCGTCTCGCCGTCTTGCCGTCTCCGGCGTCGCTACCGCCTCACCATGTTCGTCGCAAACCACACCAGGTTCGCGGGACGTTCCGCGAGGCGGCGCATGAGGTAGTGGTACCAGTGCGGACCGTACGGGGTGGCGACCAGAACACGATGACCGGCCCGAGCAAGCTCGACCTGGTACTGCGGCCGCACGCCGAAGAGCATTTGGAACTCGAAGCGGTCGGTCCCAATGCCGTGGCGCTCAGTGAACTCGACGACGTGATCGATGATCCGTTCGTCATGAGTCGCGATCGCGGTGAATGCGCCGTCGAGCAACATCCGTTCCGCCAGCTCGATGTAGGCGCGGTCGACGTCTGCCTTGCGCGGGTATGCGATGCTCGCTGGCTCCAGATAAGCGCCCTTCACCAGCCGGAGATTCGGGGACAGGGGCAAGAGCCGCTCGAGATCAGCCGGGGTGCGATAGAGGTACGACTGCAGAACGGTCCCGACGTTGTCATGTCCGTTGCCGCGGAGGCGCCGATAGATGCGCAGCGTGTCGTCGACGCGGGCCGATTCCTCCATGTCGATGCGGATGAAGTTGCCATGCTTTGCGGCGTGCGTGACGACCTCAGCCACATTGCGGTAGGCGATCTCGGGATCGAGATCGAGACCAAGATGGGTCAACTTGAGCGCGATATTGGTCTGCAGACCCTCCGCCGCGATCGTGTCAAGATCGGCCTTGTACTCGGCAACGACGGCCTGGGTGGTGGCTGGGTCCTTGACTCCTTCGCCTAGGAGCGTAGTGTTGGTGCGCAGACCGGACTGATTGAGCGATCGCAGGACGGGAATCGCTTCGGCGAACGTCTCGCCGGCGACGAAGCGTGATGCGCCCAGACTCATGCCATAGCGTTGCACCCCGCGCGACACGAGCGGATTGCTCGTGACAGCCAGAATCCCGGCACGAAAAATGGGGTTGAGGTCGAGGCGCAGTCGGTGGTTTCTCCCCGCCATGGTGGCTCTACCGGCTGATTCGTCGCGTCCCGGTCCCGCCATCTATCCTGCTCCCCACGCGTTAGTGCGAGCAGCCGCTTTCTTCTGCCCGACCCGATGTCACACGCTCGGAGCCCCATTCTGCGCGCAACCCTCGTTCACCGTAAAGCGATGACGTTCGCTTCCTCAACCGTGGAGTCATGCGTAACACCGCTTGTGTTCGTGAGCCCCGCCGACATCACGCGTCACCCGTGAAACCCGGGCCAGTCTCTTCGCCCGCGTAGGGGCAGGCGGAGAGCTGGCACGTGCTCTGCGGAAGGCAGCGCCAGGGGCCAAAGGCACAGCGCTGGTCCCGACCTGAAGGCGGCCATCTCGTTCGGGAGGGGCCGTCCAAAAGCTGAGTTTCGAAGGAGCCTACGGTGGCGATCAATCCGATTCAGATTCAGAAGATCCTGAAGGGGGTCGACTACCCCGCGAGCAAGAGCGACTTGCTCAAGAATGCCGAACGGGAAGGCGCCGACGAGGATGTCCGGGCCACGTTGGAGCGGCTGCCGGATGAGGAGTATGAGTCCCCCGCCGATGTGAGCCAGGCGCTCGGCAACATCGACTAGCGCATCCTATGACGCAACAGCAGAAGGATTCAGCCGGCGTGCCGGAGGTCGCCGGCCAGATTGCCCGCGCGAAACTCGGAATCGAGCAACTCCGGCCCGGCCAGGAAGAGGCCATCGCCGCCGTGCTTGCCGGCCACGACACACTTGCGGTGATGCCGACGGGATCGGGGAAGTCCGCGATCTATCAAATCGCCGCGGCCATCATCCCCGGCGTCACCGTTGTGGTGTCGCCGTTGATTGCCCTGCAACAGGATCAGGTCGAGCCGATCGCCGAAGCTGATGCCGGCGGAGTGGCTCTGCTCAACTCATCCTTACCGGCGACCGAGCGTGAGGAGACACTCGACGAGTTCGAGCAGGGTGCAACCGAGTTTTTCTTCCTGGCGCCAGAACAGTTCGCGAACGAGGAGACATTCGCCCGCGTGCAAGCGAGCGGACCTTCTCTCTTCGTCGTCGACGAAGCTCACTGCATCAGCGAGTGGGGTCACGACTTCCGCCCGGAGTACCTTCGCCTCGGCGCTGTCATCGAGGCGCTCGCCCATCCCCGGGTCGTGGCGCTTACCGCAACCGCATCGCCACCAGTGCGACAGGAGATCGTCGAGCGGTTAGGGATGCGGGAGCCGAGGATCGTGGTCCACGGCTTCGACCGGTCCAACATCCGCCTCGCGGTCGAGGGCTTCTCGGACGAGAAGGACAAGCGCCAGGCGCTGATCGCGCGTGTCGTGGACGCCCCGAAGCCGGGCATCGTTTACGCGGCGACCCGAAAGCACACCGAGGAGCTGGCTGCCGCGCTCGGCGAGCAGGGGGTAAATGCCGTCGCCTACCACGCCGGCATGGCCGCCGGCGAACGGACCCGCGTCCAGGAGACGTTCATGATTGATGCGGCTGACGTCATCGTGGCAACCACCGCCTTCGGGATGGGGGTCGACAAACTCAACGTCCGCTTCGTCTACCACCTCGACGTGAGCGAATCGGTCGACGCCTATTATCAGGAGATCGGTCGTGCCGGCCGTGACGGCGAGCCAGCCGAGGCGATCCTCTTCTACCGGCCGGAGGATCTCAAACTACGACGTTTCCTGGCCGGTAGTGGTCAAGTTGATGCCGAACAGATGGCGAAGGTGGCTGAGGTAGCGCAGGACGCCGGCGAACCGTTGCGGATCGAGGAGATCGGCGAAGAGGTCGATCTCTCGCAGACGAAGGTCGCGATCGCGCTCAACCGGCTGGAGGAGGTCGGTGCGGTTGACATCCTGCCGTCGGGGGAGGTCGTCGCGACCACGAATGGGACATGTCCGACACGGCTCAGGAGGCCGCCGAAGCTCAGGAGAATCTTCGCAAGTTCGCCCGGTCGCGAATCGAAATGATGCGCGGCTACGCCGACATGACTGACTGTCGCCGGGAGTACATTCTGAACTATTTCGGAGAGGTCTACACGCCCCCATGCGACAACTGCCTGTCGGGTCTATCAGTTGCCAAGCCGCCATCAGCCCAGCCCGTCCCAATTAACAGCCAGGTCGTGCACAAGGCATGGGATCCGGGGTTGGTCATGCGCTATGCAGGCGACACCATGGTCGTCCTCTTCGACTCCGTCGGTTACAGCATCCTGGCGATAGATCTGGTGACATTGGAAGGGTTGCTTGCCCCGGGGCCGTAGCACGAATGCGGTATGGGTCCGATCAGACTTGGGCGGCTCGGACGCTGTTGATGGCTCCGTGAATCTGAAGGGCAGCGGCCCGTACGGCCGCGGTCCAGTCACCCTCGCGGTCGTTGCCGGCATAGATGACTGATCGGGAAGAGGAGACGATGAGGCCCAGGCCTCGACTGTCGAGCCCAGCCTGCAGCGATGCTTCCAGATCGCCAGCTTGGGCGCCAATGCCCGGGAGCAGGATGGGTAAGTCCGGGCAGCGGTGGCGCACCTCGTCGAGCTCCGCGGGGTACGTCGCGCCGACCACAAGCCCAAATGTCCCCGGCCAGCGCTCAGCCCAGCCCGCCACGCGCTCCGCGACCGTGAGGTAGAGCGGCTGCCGACCATGGGCCCCGGCCAACGAGAGGTTCTGCAGGTCGGCCGAGCCGGGGTTGCTCGTCTTGCAGATGACGATCACACCTCGGTCACGGCGAGATAGGAAGGGCGCCAGGGAGTCTTCGCCGAGATAGGGGTTGACCGTGACGGCGTCAAAATCCCACGTGTCGAAGTAGCCGGTTGCATACGCCTCGGCGGTGCTGCCAATGTCGC
>JAICRA010000369.1 GCA_025937615.1 Thermomicrobiales bacterium
CCCGTGCCATACCGGTCCTCGTCCATCGAGGCGGCCATGCGGGGCGCGATAAAGGCCATCCAATCACGAGAGACCTCTCCCGTCGTTGCCAGGTCCAGCAGACTGAGGCAGAGCGCTTCGGCGGCCCCAACTGGAGCGCCGTTGGTCAGTGCCAGGACCCCAAACCCGGAGCCGGGCAGCATGTAGACCGCCGTGCCCGCCCCCAATGCAAAGGCCCCAGAGTGGCTCCACTGGACGGCGCCGAAATCGGTGTAGGAGACATTCAGCCCCAGGCCATAGAACCCGGCGCGTTGCCGGGCGAGGTCCGGCGGGACATTACTGATCGCCTGCGGGCGGTGCATCGGGTCGAGCGCCGCCGTGGGAACCAGTTGCTGCCCCTCGTAGCTTCCTTGCCGGAGTTGCAGCCGCACCCACTGCGCGAGATCGCGTGCCGTCGAGCTCACCCCTCCCGCCGGCGACTGCGCATCCGGGTCGCGCTGCATGGGGGTGACCACCCATTCATCCCCATCCTTGACGTGCGGGATGGCGCGGTCGGGCTCCGCCATGTAGTCGGCAAAGCGCGAGCTGGTCTGCGTCATGCCGAGGGGCTGGTAGAGCCGCTCCGCCGACAGTTCCTCCCAGGATTTCCCGACCGACTCCGCCACAGCGACCGCGGCGGCGGTCAGTCCGAAGTTGGTGTAGGCGTAGCCCTCCCGAAAGCTGTACTCCGGCTCCAGGTAACGGAGGCGGTGGATGATCTCTTCGCGCCCGAAACCGAGATCCTCCAGGGCATCTCCGCCATGATCGGGCAGCCCGCTGCGGTGCGCGAACAGATCCGCCAGGGAGACGTTCTGGGTTGGCCAGGCATCGTGTAGCGCAAACCCGGAAGCAAGGTCGGCCATGCGACTCTCCCACGAGACGGCGCCGTCGCCAACCACCGAGGAGACCACCGTGGCCGCAAGAGATTTCGAGACCGAAGCCAATTGGAAGACGGTCTCGGCATCGACGGCCGCATCTTTGCCGAGCTCACGCACACCGAACCCACCGCTAAAGGCCAGCGCGTCGTCATGAACGACGGCGACACTCATCCCCGGCACCCCAGTCTGCTGCAGGATCGACTCGGCAAGAGCCGAGAGTTGGCCAACAGCCAGCGCCGCGCGCTCCGCGGTGACAACGCCGGCTGCGGCAGCCGGTGCGGGTTCGTCGGCGGGCGGACTTGCTTCCTGGGCGAGGACGGTGCCGGGTACCGCCCCCGTGTGGGTCAGCATGCGCCGCCGGTTAACCGGCTGAGCGGATGACTTCCTTGCTTCGCTCGAAGAACGCATCGGTATGACCTCGAATCTCTCTGTCTCAGGCAGATCGGTACCGCTTGGACGTGGCCACCGTAGTTGCAGATGATCCCGATATGCCAGTTCCGAGGCTGCATCGGTAGACCGTTTCGGTTTTGAAATGGATTCCTCATCCTCGCTCGGTTGCGGTCACCCAATGCCGCTGGCTGAGCTCACCCCGGGTGAGACGGTGTTCGCCCCCGGCAGCGGCATTGGCATCGATGTCCTGCTCTCGGCACGATCTGCGGTCCTGGTGTCCTCAGTCATTATGCGTCCTTCTCACAGGCCAGTCCGAGCTGCTTCAGGTGCCCGAGGTTGTCCTCCAGCCCCCAGCCTTCGACGATGCGACCATCGCGGAAGCGATAGATAGAGACCTCGTCGATGGCCTCGAAGCGACGACCGGTGGGCGCGTGGCCGAGCCATTCCCG
>JAICRA010000093.1 GCA_025937615.1 Thermomicrobiales bacterium
CGCCCGATTGGGGTGAGCTGCTCGTCGAGCAGTACCTATCGGGTTTCGAGGTCGCGCTCGAAGGCTTGCTGACGGCAGGCGCATTGCAGACGCTGGCGCTGTTCGACAAACCCGATCCCTTAGAGGGGCCATTTTTCGAGGAGACGATCTACGTCACCCCCTCCCGGCTGCCTGAGGCGACACAGGCGGCGATCTCAGCACGGACCGCCGAAGCCGCCGCGGCGCTGGGGTTGCGCGAGGGGCCGATCCACGCCGAGCTACGCATCAATGACGAGGGCATCTGGCTGATCGAGATGGCAGGTCGCTCCATCGGCGGGCTCTGCTCAACGGTGCTCGAGTTCGGGGCTGGGTTCAGTCTCGAGGAGATCATCCTGCGCCACGCGGTGGGGATGCCGTTGCCGTCGACCGAGCGTGCGGGCGGCGCGGCTGGAGTAATGATGATCCCGATCCCCAAAGGGGGCATCTTGCGCGAGGTGTCGGGTTGCGAGGCGGCCGCGGCCGTGCCGGGTGTGACTGGCGTCGAGATCACGGCGCCGCTCAATCAGCCGTTGACACCGCTGCCGGAAGGCGCCAGCTATCTCGGGTTCATCTTCGCGCGCGGCGAGTCGCCAGAAGCGGCGGAGCACGCCCTGCGAGATGCCCATACCCGCCTCTCGTTTCGCATCGAGCCCGCGATCACCCTCATGGCCGTCGGGTGAGTTCCCCGGTCGCCGTACCTGTCTTGCTCTCAGCCTCAACCAGCGAACCGAGATGCGGTGTAGTGCAGGTGATGGGTGTCGTTCTGGTCGCCAGAGGGATGGGGATATACCAGCTGGGAGAGCGACCGTTGGCGCAATCCGGGCAGCGGCGCAATGATTCCATTGCTCCTGCGGCGCTACCGCCCATACTCCTGGTGATGCGCAGAGGAATGCCGCCGCCCTGGTCAACCACTGTTGCCCATTCAGTCGTACTGCGCAACCCATTGAGTTCGCCCTAGAGGCCGTCTCGTTCAATCTGGTATGTCTCCCGCGTTCGATCACTCCACGCATACGGAACCGCGAGGCGCTGCGGAATTAGCTGCGAGCCCGTTTCCCCATAACCACCTGGCTCTACCTGGGACCGCTGCCCGCGGCGATCCAGCCAATCGTGCAGCGCCGCTTCGGTGTGCAGGTCTTGCGCGCCGGGTGGGTCCGCGCCATGATTTCGTGACCCGGATGTTCTCGCTTCCGCTGCATGCCCCGACTATGGACGTTCGGCATGCCCGACACGGTCACCGGTGCCCGTGCATTGGCGCGCTCGCTAGGGAGGGAGCAATGGAGCCCCACAGTCAGATACGACGCCCGCACGTCTTCGCTATCAACGCGTCGGTCGAGTTCCTCAACATCATCCGTGAGCTGTTCCAGGAGGAGGGCTACAACGTCACCACCAGCAACTTCGCTCCCAACTCCTTCGCCCAGATCGAAGCCCTCCAACCCGACGCGCTCATTATCGATATCGCCATTGGGCAAGAAGCGGGGTGGGAGTTGCTGGAGCAGTTGGACGCGGATGCCGATACCGCCGGCATTCCGGCCCTCATCGTCTCGACCGATCCCCAGTTGCTGGCGCGCGCCGAGGCCCACGCCGCTCGCTACGGGAAACACCGCTTCCTGGCCAAACCGCTCGACCTGGAGGCGATGCTCGAGGCGATCCAGGAGATGATCGGGGAGACGTAACGCGACGGCCACGAAGGCCCGGACCTTGCGAGCGCGACGGTACGTTACCGCTACGCTTCCACCCCGAGGTTCTCGGATGCCGTCCCCAGACGACCCCGCCATACATCCTCCGCTCGATCCGTTCGATCAACTGCGCCATGACTTGAAGACCCCCTTGACCACAATCCATGGCCGTGCGCAGCTCCTGGCGCGCAGCGTTCGGCGCTCACCGTCTCTATCCGATGCGGAGCGGGCGAGGTTGCTGGAGGGGTTAGTTGCGATTGAGGCTGCGGTACGGGTCATGGTAACCGTCATCGACGCGATGGGCGCCGAGGGCGTGGGTGACGCTCCCGACTCCGCGGGATAGGAAACTGGGGGACACGGGCGAAGGCCGAAGGTCGATAACGCCCCAGTCCCCGAAGCGGTCATTGCCAATTCGAACGCGACGGTGCAACTGGGTAGCGGCACGAATCCGGCCCTTGGGCGGCGACGTAGACAACTGCGGTGAGCGTCGTCCCCGACGCCTCGACGCCCTTCCAGACCCCACGGGACGCGAGAGCGTTCCACCCCTCCCTCTTCCCGCACGTGCCCGGCCCTCGCGGCCGGGTTCGTGTTTGTAGGAGACCTCAGCGCGCAGATGTGATCGAGTTGTCCCTGTAGATGTTACGTGGACAAAGAAGCCGCTCGTGGTCCCACAAGGTCTCGGAAGGAGAAACTGAGGGGTTCTACACCACGCCGGCTGATTCCTGGATCCACAAGGTAAGCAAAGTGCCCTGGCTTTCTCAATGGAAGCCAGGGCACCAAGTGGACCGTGTTGGGGAGGGCGGTCGCGCGGCGCCCTACAGCGGGCGCGAGGAGCCTTCCGTAGAACGGTCAATGAGGTTGGTATCGACGATAGCATCCTCGTCGACGTAGACCTCTTCATGCCGCACGGTGCCATGGACCTGCTCCGTGTGCTGCACCGCGTCCTTGCTAACAATGACCTCTTCAACTACCCGGGCGTGCTTCTGCACGTCGACCGTCTCGGAGCGCAGCGGCACGTCGATGACCGTCTCCTCGAAGGCCCCAGCATCGGCGCTGGTGGCCGCACGGTCGACGACGCGCCGCTCGACGCGGATGCGTTCCTCAGTGACGGGCACCTCGAGCGTGCGCTCCTCGGACACGACATCCTTCTCGATGCGCACGGCGCCGGCTTCCTGCTGCCGCACGGTGGCGGTCAGTTCCTCTTCCATGACCGGGATGCGGATCTCGTCGTCCTCGGATACCCGGGCCGCCGTCATGCGATCAACGTTGAGGGTCCGATCGATGACAGGGTGATCGACGTCGGTGATGATCGTCTCGGTCCCAGTCATAGCCGCAGGAACCGCATCGGGGACGGTGTCCCAGCCGCTGTGCAGTGCGGCGTCCTTCGCCACGTTCAGATAGACCTGCCCATTGGCCACACTGGCGATCGCACTCATCGGGATGTAATAGTCGGTTGGGAAGAAGAAGCCTTTCTCGATGACGATGTAGCCGGGCTGCACCTCGGCCACGGTGCCGACCTTCTCGCCGTCGCTACCGACGACCTCATTCCCGGTCATGATCTGCGTCGATTCCGTTGTCCAACTCATCGCTGACCTCCTAGGATCGCGCCCACCGGAGATCTCCTGCCGCATCGCAGGGACCATACTTCTGCAAACGTTGCAGGAGCATCACTTGTTCGTGGGGTGCGTCCAACAGAACCCTGTCGCACAAATCATGCCACGCATTGGACTTCAACGATTCTGCTACTCGACCCAGGCCTACAGCAGGTCAGCAATGGGACACCGGACGTCATCCCCGCGGCATATCCCGGCCCACTCGTAGTCGTGGATCGAGTTATCGCCGGTAACGCTAATACTCAGACCCACCACATATCGCTTCGCTTGTGCGTCAGACACAACGTGCTGTGCACCGCGAACCGCGATCGAGGTCTACACTAGGCTGGGGTACCTCACAGTCGTAGTGCACGCCCGACCCGGGTGTCGGTAAGGAAGTGTTATGCCCATTCCTCCAAACCTGGCCAAGAAGGATCTCTCCCGCGTCAACCTCGCCAAGACCAATCTGGCGGGCGCTGATCTGCATCAGGCCACGCTGCGTGATGCGACGCTCACGGAAACGAATTTCGAAGGGGCCGACCTGACGGACACCGATCTGACCCACGCCAACCTTGGTGGTGCCTGCTTACGCGATGCCTCCGCGGCGCACGCCAATCTGGAGGGAGCCGACCTGCGCGATGCCGATCTGGAGGGAGCGAATCTGCGCGGAGCCCACCTCGGTGGCGCCAAGCTGCGCGATGCCGACCGGGTGATCGCCGAGCTGGCCGGGGCCGACTTCGCGGAGCGTGGCACGGAGGAAGGTTCCCCCAGCGACCACTAACCCGCCCAGTTTGTAATCCGGCGTACCCAGGGCGCCCACGGTCGGCAGGCGGCCTCACGGCACCACGTACATCCGGTAGAGGATGGCTGCCACATTGCCGAGCAGCGTCAGCCCGGCGGCGATGCTGACCCCACTCACGGCCGACGGCTGGAACGGCCAGGTGTGATAGCCCTCGCCGGTGAGCTCGTACTTGGCCTCTAGTTCGCGATACGGAGAAGCTCCCAAGTTCGTGGCATCTCCGTTTCCCGGGCTGGCCATGAGACACACCCGGATCTGCGCAGCAACGCGGGCCAGGGCTCGATCGCGCGCCTCGCGCATCACCCGGTGGGCGTACCAGACGGGCCCAAGCAGCAGGTACGGCGTGAGCAGGACCTGCACCACGACGAGGAACAGGATGTGCGGCGCGACGTAAATGCCATGACCGGTGAGTGGTCCTGATACCATGAGGAGCAGCGCCCAGCTGCCGACGATGAGGGCGACGCGGACAATATTGGTGGCGTAGCTGCCGATGGGAGCGAAGCCGCTGCATCGATCCGGGTGGAAGGGGACCGGCTCGACGGCGAAGAGGCGCAACAGGCGCTGGATGTTAGCGATCATGATCGTCTGGCGCAGGACGATCCAGACCAGCATGTAGACGTTGATGAAGACCAGCGGCAACCAGATCACCCAGAAGTAGGCCGGGACCACGCGCCACCAGAAGACGTCCGACTCCGGCAGCAACTGGTTGAATGGGGGAAGTGCCGTCGGCGGCCAGATGGCCAGGGTCGCCACCGAGACCGCGAGAGCCAGCAGTGCGAGGGCATTCCCCTGGCTCATCCGCACCGGCCCGAGCTTCCGCACTCGAGGGAGACTTCCTCCCAACCGCTCGAGGACCGCATCCGCGGTTATGCCCTCGTAGCGCGAGGGACCAATGACGCCACCCTGAGCCAGTCCGTCGAAGACTTCGACAATCAGGCGTGGTTGCCAGAGATAGAGGGTCCAGATCACGGGCGCCAGGACGAGATAGAGGAAGAGCGCACCAGGCAACTCTCGCCAGTCGGTGAAGCGGATGAACGAACCGGTCGTCGCTGGCTGGGCGATTTCGGAGATCAGGAGACCGGGGACGACGGCGAGCAGCGCATAGAGCGCGACCACCAGCAGCGAGGCGCGGTGACGGCGCAGGAACCCCGGAGAGGTGGCGCGTGCTGGGAGGGGCAGGCGGGAGTCACGAGCCTCGTCCCCTCCAAACCGTGCCAGCAGCGCGTGCAGCCCGTCGCCCGCGCTCAGCCGCTCGCAGGCCCCTTGCAGCGCATCCGCCGAGAAGGTCGTGGACGGCGCCCCGGCCTGCACCGGGTCGCACGCATCATCGTGCGACCCAGGAATCACCATTTGCTGAGCACGAGATTGCCGATGGCCAGCTGGCCGCCGGCGTTGGCGACGCCCGCCGTTCGGGTCGAAGGCAGACTGGGCGGGCGAGTCACCGGCCGGCATCATGTGCCAGACACCCCAGGGCGCTTAGGACTATCCAGCAGGCGTTGGCGACGCCTCGACGTCGTCGATGGCCTCGGGCACGACCGTCTCGGCCATTGCCTCGTCGCCGGAGGTGGACTCCGGGGTCGCCGTGTCTCCGGTCTGAATCGGCACCTTCGTCATGAGTGTGAGCAGTGTTAGGGTCTGGTCGTCAGGTCGACCGACGGCAACGAGGTCGTAGGTCACTCCCTCTTCTAACGTTGCATCCGTTTGCAGGGCAACCGTCATGTCCTCCCCGCCTGGCCGCACCTCGAGCGAATAGTCCCCGGCGTCGAGGACGGTGTAGTCGGTGGCGTCCCGGAAGTTGATCCCCTCGAACAAGTTCTCTTCGTTCCCGGCAATACCCACGTCGAACGCGTCCGCGTCAGGCGCGGCGTGAATGATGCGCAGTCGCGCCTGCCCCTGGGCTAGCGGTCGCAGGTCCGTCCCGGTGATCGTCGCTTCCAGGTCGTCGCCAGCGCCGGTGACCAGGATCTCGTAGGCCTGACCGGGATCGAAATCGAGACCCGCGTCGATGAGGGCCTCCTCCGCCGGAGTCCCCTCAGCGGCGACGCGCACCCCGCGGTCGCCCCCGCTGGGTACGGTGACATACTCTGTCGCCGTGCCGAATGTCAGCCCCTGGGCAATCTGGGCGTCGTTGAGGTAGACATCAACTGGTGGGGCGTCCGGAGCGGCGTGGACGAGGCGCACGCAGGCATCGCCTCCCGCCCCCTCAAGCGCCAGCACTTCGGCACAGGGCAGTGAGACGTTCGTGACGAGGGATTGCACCGTGAGGGAATCGTCGGCAACCTGACCGACGACGGCAACGTCGTAGACGCGCGTCTCTTCGAAGGTCAGATTGGCGATCGTCTCCAGCACCTGGTCATCCGCACCACGCACGTCGGCGCTGTAGGTCCCGGGCGCGATGTCGCTATAGTCCGAGGCGCCGCCGAGTTCGACGTCGCCGAACCACTCGTCACCACCGGTCTC
>JAICRA010000012.1 GCA_025937615.1 Thermomicrobiales bacterium
CGATGACGGGCTCGACACTGACACCGAACGCAGTGCCGCTGGTCCCGAGGCTGACCACCAACTCCCCGGGCGCGGCGCCGACGCCGAGTGCCGCCGCCATGTTGTCACCCGTTCCCGGTCCGACAGGAATCCCTTCTGGCAGCCCGAGCGCCGCAGCGGCGTCATCCCGTAACGAGCCGGCGGGTTCCTCCGGTCCGTGGACGTCGGGTAAGCGGAGTCGTGCCGCTGTCGCCTCCCCGACCGCAAGCGCCAGCAGATCCCGTCGCTCGCGACCGTCCCGCGGCGACCACCAACCGGAGCCAGATGCCTCGCCCCGATCAGTCACGAGGTTTCCCGTCAGCCGCAAGTTGAGCCAGTCGTGCGGCAACCCAACCGCCACCGTGCGCGCCAGATCTTCAGGTGAAGTTCGTGCGAGGTGGGCAAGCTTGGCAATCGTGATCGAGGCAACCAGGCGCGTCCCGACCTCCCGGCCAAAATCGGCCATGGCATTGAGACGTTCGGCGTCGGGAGCGGCGTCGACGTTATTCCAGAGTGGCGCGGGACGGACGACTCCGTTTTTGGCATCGAGCGTGACCATTCCGTGCTGTTGGCCGTCGACACTCACCGCCGCGACGTGCATGTCTGACGAGACCGCCGCCCTCGTCGCCGCGACGAGCGCGTCCCACCACTCTGCAGGGTCCTGAACGTCCAGGCCGCTGTGCGGAGCGCGCCCCTCGCCCACTATCTCGCCAGACTCCAAATCGACGGCGATGACTTTTGTCGACTGCGTGCTCGAGTCGACGCCAAGTACAACCGGTTGCGGCATGATCTCCTCCGCCGGATACGACAACCGACGCGGCGCGCATTGTACGACCGGCAAGAACCGGCTACCTCAATGCGCGACTCGAGACGACGAGCGGTCGCCAAAGAGCGCAACCGGTATCAGACCCGCGAGCGCGATAGCGCCGGCGATGAGGAACGTCTCGCGCGCGACCTGCAGGCTCACGGGTAGGACCGTTTCGTAGAGAAGCGCCGTTTGGCGCGCAAGAAAATCGGTGGTGCTCTCGCCTGGAGCTTGCACCACCTCTTCGAGGCTGCCGACCAGCCCCTGCAGCCGCCGCACCGCGATCGCGGTCAGCATCGAAATGCCGATCGTCATTCCCAGGAGGCGAAAGACGAGGGTCAGGGCGGCGGCGATGCCCCGGTCAGCGGCTGGCGCGGCGTCGATCGCTGTCGCTCCGATGGGCGCAAACACCAGTCCGAATCCTGCTCCAGCCACAACGAGCCCGGGGAGCATACCGATCAGAACGCCATCACGCAGCCCGAGCCAGAGCGCGGCGTATCCAATAGTAACTAGCAGGAGACCGAGCGACGCCGTGAAACGAAATCCGACTCGAGACACGATCCGGCCGCCAGCGAACGAGAGGAGCGCGATCAACAGCGTAAATGGGGCCAGCATCAGCGCGGAGACACGGCTCACGGACGGCTGATCGACCAGCATGGCTGTGATGACCGGAATGTCGACCATGGCGACGATCAACGATGCGCCGACAAGGAAATTCGCCGTGATGGCTGCGGTGAATTGGCGATCGAGGAACAGGGATACGGGGAGGAGGGGCCACGCGGCTCGACGTTGCCGTTGTACAAGGAGCACCGCCAGTACGACAGCGACGCCCAGGAGCGGAATCACGAGTTCGGCGACAGGATTGCGTGAACCGCCAAGCGCGCGGGCTCCTCCCGCTGGCGCCCCCAGCTCGCCTCCTGCTGACAGCCCCAGATTCAACGTAAGCAAGGTCCCGGCGAGGAGGAGGACCCCTGGCAGATCAAGCTGGCTCATCCATCCCTTCCCTATCGTCGGTCTCGCTCCGCCAGCGCGGCCGATGGCGAAGGCGGCTGCAACCGCGAGTGGGACGTTGACAATGAATACCCAGCGCCAGGGATCTTGACCCGGGGCGATTTCCACTAACAACGCGCCCCAGATCGGCCCCAGGACCCAGCCCAACGTATCGACCGCGCCGACGAGACCCAGTGCACTGGCTCGCCGGCCGGAAGGAAGGAGATCTCCGACCATGGCCATCGTTACAGGCAGCAGTGCGCCACCTCCGGCGCCCTGGATGGCTCGCCCCGCGACCATTTCTGGCAGATTGGTAGCGATTGCGCAAATGATCGAGCCCACCACGAAGAGGACAAGTGACGCCTGGAATGCGACTTTCCTCCCGACGATGTCGGAAAGTCGCCCGACGACCGGGATTGCAACGATGTATGCGAGGAGGTAGCTGTTGACGATCCAGACGTAGCGGTCTACGTCCGCGGCGTTGATACGAAGGTCGGTCACCATCCCGGGCAAGATCGTGGCGATGACGGTGAGATCGAGAGCGCCGAGCAGGACCGCCATGAGGGCTGTGCCGAGGGCGCGACGGTCGGTCGATTTCAGATCCATCGGCGGTGCGGCCGGCTAGACCGGCGGCTCGATTGAGATCTCTTCGCCATGGTGGGTAAGGTTCAATGTCCAGACGGCAGGGTTCGGCCGCTCGGGGCCTGGGGGCTCCGAGAGTTGCGCGCGCACCAGATCATGCGTCTCCTGATCGATCCAGAGGTCGACCGTTACTGGTGACCCGGTGATCGTGTAGTAGGTCAAGGGACCAACCACGGACTGATCGACGGTTGCACGCAGATGATAGGCCGTCTGCCCCTCGATCTCCTCGTCCTCGAGTCGCTGAACATCCTCGACACGTCCCATGACGGGCCCGATGCCATCCTGGGTCGAAAAGAGGATGTCAGGCTGGTAGGCAAACTCCAGGGGAGCGTTTTCCCACTCCCCGGTGAGGATATTGGTTGTCCAGGACTTTTCGCCGACGGTGATCAGCTGCAGTGAAATCGCGCGATCCATGACCTCGGCCTGAAAAGCCGTCCGAACGCGGTCCGGTCGTTTCAGATCTCCCTCGGCCCCGAGAAGGCGGATGTTGCGCCCGGCGTCGATGAACGTCTCTCCCTCCACGTCGAGCGCGAAATGGACGGACGGTGTTTCCGCGAGGCGTTCGCTTGCCATCTCGAGCAAAGCAGCCGGCGTGGGCGTTGGTTCAGGCGTGGCTGCCTCGTTCGCGGCCGGGCCACACGCGGCCAGGGCGAGAACGCTGCCGGCGCCCAGAAGGTGCAAGAACCGGCGTCGAGGCAGCGGCAACGGGTCTCCTTCGCGCCATCAGTGCGCTCTACCGGCTCAAACCGGCGCGTTGTGCCCGAGTCTAGCATCAGGCGTTTCGCGATCGATGCGCGCCGCTGATGCGGCCGGACCCGCGTGCTACCATCAGACCGACCGATGAAACCAGCAGGGGACGAGCCCGATCGTGAGCGCGCTACCGAGAGCAGTCGATACGCCCGAGGAGACGCTGCGTCTGGCAGTCTCCGCTGTGACAGACGCCGCAGGACGAGACGAGAACCAGGACGTCGCCGTGGCGCTGGCCATCGGCGGGAACGGTCCGGCGGGCGTCAATGAGAACTTCCTCCTGGTTGTGGCCGACGGTATGGGCGGGCATCCCGCAGGAGACGTCGCCAGTCAGATCGCGATGAATACGCTAGTCGAGGCGTTCCCGACGCTTCCGGATGGTGACCTGGGACTCGCCATGAAGCAGGCGTACCGCCGCGCGAACGAAGCGGTGTTCCAGGCCGGTGAGGATGAGCCCACGCACGCCGGCATGGGGACGACGCTGACCTCGGCGCTCCTCCACGGCAAGTACGCCACCATTGCCAATGTCGGTGACAGCCGTGCTTACCTTCTGCGCGGCGACGCACTGACGCAGGTGACGCGGGACCATACAGTGGTGGCCGAGGAGGTGGTCCAGGGTCGCCTCACCGCCGATGCGGCGCGCCGCGATCCCCGCCGGAACGTGCTTACCCACGTCATCGGCACGCACCCCCGGTTAGAGAGCAAGCTGCCAGACGTATTCGAGCTGGCTCTCCTCCCCGGAGACCGCTTGCTTCTCTGCAGCGATGGACTCTATGACGTTCTCGACGACGGCGAGATGCGCCGCGCGCTTGTCGATCAGGATCCCAGCGACGCCGCCAGACGACTCGTGGAGGCGGCAACGGAGCGGGGCACCCGCGACAATGCCACCGCGGTCGTCGCAGCGGCGATCCCGACACGCGTGCCGAGCGCTGCCGCGCTGCCCGTCCCGGCGTCTCGCACTGGCGGTCTGCCCGGAACGGTGATCGCCGCGGTCATCGCCATCCTCCTCGTAGTACTCCTGCTCCTCGCCGTCGCGGTTCTGGGAGCTCCGCTTTAAACCGATGGCGGATGGTCCGCCGGTTGTCGTCGACGCGCACACCCACGTGTTTCCCCCGCAATGGATCGCCGACCGCGTCAATCATTGCCGGCGAGATCGCTGGTTCGGCGACCTCTATGAGGCACCAACCGCAAAAATGATCGACGCGGTCGAGCTGGTGTCCGCCATGGAGAGCGCCGGTGTGGCGCTGGCCATCGCCTGCGGCTGGCCCTGGCTCGATCCTGGTCTTTGCCGCGAGCACAACGATTATCTTGCAGATGCGGCCAACAGAAGCGATGGTCGCCTCGCCTGGCTCGGGATTGTGGCGCCGGCCTCGTCTGATGCGGCTGCGGAGACCGAGCGCTGTCTGGCACTCGGCGCCGCCGGGATCGGCGAATTGAATGCCGATGCACAGGGTGTCGATATCGTGCAACCAGGGGTCCTGGAGGACGTGACTGCCGTGCTGATCGCCGCCGACCGGCCGCTCCTGCTCCACGCGTCGGAACCGGTCGGTCATCGCTATCCGGGCAAGGGCACCGCCACCCCGGATCGTCTGCTGAACTTCCTGGCGGCGAATCCGGATCTGCGAGTCGTTCTCGCGCATTGGGGAGGCGGTCTGCCGTTCTACGAGCTGATGCCCGAAGTCGCCGTGGTCACCCGGAATGTCGTCTACGACACCGCCGCTTCTTCGTATCTCTACCGACCGGGCGTGTTCCGCACCGTCCTCGATATCAGCGGTCGGGAGCGCGTCCTCTGGGCAAGCGATCATCCCGTCCTCGGGGTGGGAAAATTTCTGGAACGGACGCGACGGCTGGCGGCGATTCACCCCGATGAACAGGCTCTGGTCATGGGTGACAATGCACGTCGCGTTTACCGGCTGGACGATACTGCACAAGACATCGAACGCCTGGGGATGCCGCAATGATCGCGGGACTGAAGGGACGCATCGAGCGCAAGCTGGACGACGCGGCGCTGATCGACGTTAGTGGAGTCATCTACCGCGTCAACACCTCGCTGGTGACCCTGGAAGACATCGGTGATACCGGCGAAACCGCGCGGCTGTTCACGCATCTCTACGTGCGCGAAGACCAGCTCACGCTCTACGGGTTCGCCTCATCGGATGAGCTACGGTTGTTCGAGACGCTCATCAGCGTCTCCGGCGTTGGCCCCAGGCTGGCGCTAGCGATCCTCTCCCGCGTGCGACCGGAAGCGCTGGAGATGGCGATCAACGGCGAGAACGCGGAGCTCCTTGCGACCGTGCCAGGAGTTGGTCGCAAGACGGCCGGGCGGCTCATTCTCGAGCTGCGAGGGAAGATCGTGCCGGCCAGCGGCGCGCCGATGAGCGTGCCGTCGCGAGCGGACGCAGAGGTCGTCGAAGCACTGCGATCGCTGGGGTACACCACGGCTGAGGCCAATGGGGCGCTGGTACGAGTGCCGCGAGATCCGGATATGACCGTCGAGGATCGCGTCGTGGCCGCGCTGCGTGAGTTGGCCGAGACGTAGACACTCAGTTCTGCAAAAGGATGAACGTGCCTTCCTGAACGAAGTGAAGGATCCCGGCTCGGAACGGGCAGTCGCGGGACACGAGATCCTTCGCCTGTGGGCTCGGGATGACACGCGCTGTGGTGCTCCAATCACTCGTGATCGAGGCGCTCCAAGCGACGCTCGATGGCACGGGCATGTGCGGTCAGCCCTTCGGCGCGAGCGAGTGTCGAGGTGGCCGGGCCGAGGCGGCGCAGCGCCGAGTTGTTGGCCGCGATGACGCTGATCACCTTCGTGAACTCGGCAATGTTGATCGGAGACGAGAAGCGAGCCGTACCGCCGGTCGGCATGACGTGGCTCGGTCCGGCCGTATAGTCGCCGAGTGCTTCCGGGCTGTCCTCCCCGACGAAGATACCGCCCGCGTGCCGCACCATCGGCACGCAGGACCAGGGATCATGCAGGAGCAGGCAGAGATGCTCCGGCGCGTAGCAGTTCGCCAGGTCGATCGCTGTCGCGACGTCAGGCGCCAACACGACGAGTCCGTTCGCGGCGAGTGATTGTCCGGCGATGTCCGCGCGCTCGAGCGAGGCAAGTTGCACAGGCAACTCTTCGAGCACCGCATGGGCAAGCATCGGGCTGTTGGTGATGAGGATGGCGCTGGCCATCGGGTCGTGCTCGGCCTGAGCGAGGAGGTCGGCGGCAACCAACTCCGGATCGGCGGATTCATCGGCGACCAACAGTGTCTCGGTCGGGCCTGGAAGCTGGTCGATATCGACAATGCCGAAGACACGACGCTTGGCCAGCACGACGAAGATGTTGCCCGGTCCGTAGATTTTGTCGACATGAGGAACGGTTTCGGTGCCAAAAGCCATCGCGGCGATGGCCTGAACTCCGCCGATGCAGAAGACACGATCGACGCCAGCCACTTCGGCGGCCGCTAGCACCAGCGGCGAGATCTGCCCGTTCGGGCCACGGGGCGTACAGACGACGATCTCCTGCACACCGGCAACGCGCGCCGGCACCGCGGTCATCAGCAGCGACGATGGATAGACCGCCGTCCCACCCGGGGTGTAGACGCCGACGCGATCGAGCGGGCGTACCACCTGCCCTAATGCGCCCTCGTCGCTGTAGTCGAGCCACGAGGTGCGCAACTGCTTGCGGTGAAACGTCGCGATTTGCTCCGCAGCCAGGCGGAGCGCATCTTGCAGCGCGGGTTCCAGCTGGGAGAGCGCACTCTGCCATGCGCTACGCGGGATTTCCAGTTGCGCTGGCGCCTCGCCGTCGAACGCGGCCGAGTAGCGTAAGATGGCCGCGTCCCCCTCGTTGCGCACGTCGCCGAGGATGCGGTCGACCACCTCATCCGCACTGAGATCAGCGCCGAAAACGTGGCGAATTCCCTCCTGCATGCGCGGGGAGAGATCGGGCTCCTCGAAGCCCCGTCGCCTGGTCAGCTCCAGTCGCGCTTCGTCCACATCACGGATGAGGCGGGGCATCGAAGTCGGGGCAGTCTGCATTGTCATGGTCATGTGAGCACGCCTCGGTCTTCTACGGCTACGCGCGAAGCTCCCCGCCGACCTTCTGCAGGGACCGCGCGATGCGATCTCGCACCTTGCTCAGCTCCGCGTCAGTTAGGGCGCGGTCTGGAGCGGTGAAGGTTACGCGATAGGCGAGGCTCTTGCGGTGCTCCCCGATTTGGGGGCCACGATAGATGTCAAAAAGGGTCACCGCGGTCGCCAACGGCCTGGCGCCTGCGCGCAGTGCCGCCTCGACCCTGTCAGCCGGGGTCTCCCCGGCGACGACGATGGCGAAGTCTTGCTCGACCGGGAGGAACCGTGGCACCGAGATGTCCGTCGGAATGGGATGCCCCACCTCACGTAACGCGTCGAGATCGATCTCGGCGATCGCGACACGAGGCGCCTCGATCCCGAACGACTGAGCTCGGTCGGGTCGTAGCTCGCCGAGTATCCCGATATGATTTCCATTCACGTACAGCCCCGCCGCCCGGCCGGGATGAAGTGCGGCTGATTCAATACGACGGAACTCGCTTTCCTCGACCCCGAGTCGCGCGATCAGCGTCTCGACTGCTCCCTTGAGATCGAAAAAGTCCAACTCCCCGCCGTCAGCGACACTGAATCGGCTCAATGGCTCCCGCCGGCCGACAAAAACCATCCCGATGACATTCGACTCGCGCGGCAGTTCACTGTCGGAGGGAAGATAGACGCGGGCCATTTCAAAGAGCCGCACGCCGCCTTCGTGCTTGAGGTTTTCCGCGGCGACTGAAAGGAGGCTCGGCAGCAGCGTTGGTCGCAGGACGCTGCGATCCGCCTGAAGCGGGTTGCGTAGCCGGATGAGTGTCGAGAGATCGACCGCATGGGCGCCGACGGACTGTTGGGCTTCCGGGTCGAGGCGACGCAGATCGTCGTCGCTGATAGCGACGTAGGTGACCGTCTCCCAACCACCCGCACCGGTGAGCACCGAGCGAACGGTCCGCTGTATGGCATAGACCGGATCGCGCTTGACCGGAGCCGTTTGCCCAATTGGTAGCCGCTCGGGCAACGTTTCGTACCCGATGACGCGCGCTACCTCCTCGACCACGTCGGCGGGGAGCGTGACGTCGCTCCGCCAGGTGGGAACGACGAGACGGAGGGTCGCTGTGTCCCCTTCACCCTCGAGCACCGGCGAAAACCCGAGGCGGCGCAGGACGTCGAGCACTTGTTCGGGTTCATAGCGGACGCCCAGCAGGCGCTCGATCTCGGCGAAAGGAAGCGACAGCAACCACGAGGTCAGGGGCTGGGGATAGACGTCGGCCACGGCTGACACGCTGGCTCCGGGAGAAAGGTCGAGTATGAGACGGGTCGCCCTAGCCGCGGCGTCGCGTGCCAGATTCGGATCGAGACCCCGCTCGAAGCGGGCCGAAGCATCGGTTCGCAGCTTCAGCTCTCGCGCCGTATGGCGGACGGACTTCATGTCGAAGTTCGCCGACTCCAGGACGATGCGTCGCGTCTCATCGGTTACCTCGCTGTCGAGCCCCCCCATGATGCCGGCGAGGCCAACCGCGCGTTGCGTATCGGCGATGACGAGCATCTCCTGGTCGAGTTTCCGTACCTGATGATCGAGCGTCTCCAGCGTCTCGCCCGGCCGCGCGCGGCGCACGACGATGCGTCCATCCGCGAGGTGGTCGGCGTCGAAGGCGTGGAGCGGCTGGCCGTACTCGAGCATGACGTAGTTCGTCGCGTCGACGATCGTATTGATCGGGCGCACCCCCGCTGCCTGGAGCCGCCGTTGTAGCCATGCCGGCGATGGGCCGACCCCGATGCCCTCGATAACGACCGCTACGTAGCGAGCGCAAAGATCTGGTGCCTCAACACGAACGAGATCAGAGGGGCCGGATGGCGCGCTGTCGAGATCGTATGTTGGAGGCGTCGTGACCGGCCGGTCTGTCAGCGCTCCGGCTTCGCGGGCGATGCCGAGGATCGAGAAGTTGTGGACGAGGTTTGGGGTGATCTCGAACTCGATCACCGTGTCGCCCAGCCAGTCCGCCAGCGGCGCCCCTTTCGGCGCCTCGGCTTCGAGGACCATGATCCCCTCGTGCTCGTCCGAGAGCCCCAGCTCTTTCTCGGAGCAGACCATCCCTTCGGAGCGGACGCCACGGATCGCGCTCGGCTTCAAGGTGCGATAGACCTGCCCGTCGGCGTGACCGTCGATCAGTTTCGCTCCAGCCAGTGCCAGCGCGACGGTCTGCCCCTGAGCGATATTTGGTGCACCGGTGACGACCTGCAGTCGATGCTCCCCGGCATCGACCGTCGCCAGGACCAGGCGATCCGCGTCCGGGTGCCGTTTCACCGCCTCGACGTGACCGATGTAGATCTTGTCCCAGGAATCGCCGATAACCGAGATCTTCTCGGCTTCCAGACCAGCCATGGTCAGGCGGTAGGCGAGCTCCTCGACCGACAAACCGGTGTCGACGTATTCAGAGAGCCAGCGGAATGGAACTTTCATCGGATCACGTCCTCAGGAACGATATGTATTGGACCTACCTGCCGTCTCTCATCTAGGCGGCACGGGCGAACTGACGGAGGAAGCGAAGATCGTTGCCGGCGAACGCGCGCACGTCGTCGACACCGGAGCGCATCATCGTCAGTCGCTCGATGCCGAGCCCGAAGGCGAAGCCGCTATAGACGTTCGGGTCGTAGCCAACCGCGCGCAGGACATTGGGATGGACCATACCGGCGCCACCCATCTCCAGCCAGCCGGATCCCTTACAGACGCGGCAGCCAGCGCCGCCGCAGATGGCGCAGTCGACCGCGAAGTCGACGCCCGGCTCGACGAACGGAAAGAAGTCACAGCGGAACCGGATGCGCCGCTCCGGGCCGAAGAGCTGCCGGGCCATCTCGGCCAGAGTTCCTTTCAGGTCCGCCATCGTAATCTGCCGGTCGACCGCAAGCCCTTCCAGTTGATGGAACATCCATTCGTGTGATGCGTCCTGCGCTTCGTAGCGATAGACCCGGCCGGGCACGACGACGCGCACCGGTGGCTCCGCCTGCTCCATGACTCGCGCCTGCATAGGTGAGGTGTGCGTGCGGAGCACGATCTCTCCGGGCCGTTCGACGTGGATGGTGTCCCAGACGTCACGCGCCGGGTGGTCGCTCGGAATGTTCAAGAGATCGAAGTTGTAGTGTGCGGTCTCGACTTCGGGTCCGAACACGGTCTGGTACCCGAGCAAGGCGAAGATCTCGCTCAGTTCGTCGATCATCTGCGAAACCGGGTGCGAGGCGCCCAGAACCGGTGGGCGACCGGGCAAGGTCACATCGACGGCGTCGGCGGCGAGATGCTGCTCGAGGTTCTCGGCGGCGAGCGCGGTATGCCGGGCGTTCCAGGCGGCCGTGAGTTCGGTCTTGAGCGCGTTGCCACCCCGACCAGCGATCGGCCGCTGGTCGGCCGAGAGGGAGGCGAGGCCGCGCAGAAAGAGCGTCAACTCCCCCTTGGGTCCGAGAAATGCCCGTTCCCAGGTAACGATCTCGTCAAGTGACGCCGCCGCCTCGAGTTGCGCCGTCGCCCGTGTTCGGATGTCGTCAATCGTCTCTTGCGCCGTCATATCGCGATCTGTCCCAGGCCGCCCGATTCCAGGCATGAAAAAACCCCTCGGCAGGGACGAGGGGCCTCCACGCGGTACCACCCTGCTTCGCCGGCAGGCCGGCGCGCTCGAATCCGCCCGTTAACCGTGGGCCCGGGGACGACTACGCGGCGCGCTCGGCACGTTCACCGTCCGGCTCGGGAGGGAATTTCTCCGCCGCGCCACCCGGCGGTTCTCAGTCACGACCGCCGTCCCTGTCTGGCGCGCCGGCGGGTACTTGTCTCCGTCAGCGCCATCTCTCTCGATGTCGCAGGGCAGTATAGCAAGTGACGCGCTGACCGAAAAAGAGTGTGATGGTCGCGCCCTATACTCCGGCGCTGAGAGGAGGGAATCAGCGGGTGTATTCAACGATTGAGACGGTGCGAGGCAGGGAGATTCTCGATTCGCGTGGCAACCCCACGCTGGAAGTCGAG
>JAICRA010000040.1 GCA_025937615.1 Thermomicrobiales bacterium
CGTCTTCGCCTCGTTCCTCCTGTCGCTGTTGGTATTCCGGCAGATCAGTGCCACAGGGGAGCCGCTGCGGCAGGATCTCTACACTTGGATTCAATCGGGCAGCTTCCACATCGGGATCAATCTCTTCGTCGATCAGTTGACCGCGGTGATGCTGATCGTGGTCACCAGCGTAGGATTTCTGGTCCACGTCTATTCCAAGGGGTACATGCAGGGCGACCCGGGGTTCGCCCGCTTTTTCGCCTACCTCCCCTTCTTCGTCTTCTCCATGCTCATGCTGGTGCTGGCCGACAACTTTCTGCTCCTCTTCTTCTTCTGGGAAGGGGTGGGACTGGCGTCTTACCTGCTGATCGGGTTCTGGTTCACTCGCCGCTCCGCCGCTGGCGCCGCGCAGAAGGCGTTCATCGTCAACCGTATCGGCGACCTGGCATTTGGACTGGGACTGATCTGGATCTTCTATCAATTCGGCACGCTTGACTTCGGCGAGGTCTTCGCTCAGGTGCCGGCCGCGCCGGCGGCGGCCGTTACCGGCATCGCTCTCCTTCTCTTCGGCGGCGCGGCTGGGAAGAGCGCGCAGTTCCCGCTCCATGTCTGGCTGCCGGACGCGATGGAGGGTCCGACCCCGGTCTCGGCGCTGATCCACGCCGCGACGATGGTGACGGCCGGTATCTACCTGGTCGTGCGCACGCACACGTTCTACGAATCGGCGCCGACCGCGATGCTCGTTGTCGCCCTCATCGGCGCCTTCACCTCGTTCATGGCGGCGACTATTGCCGTGGCCCAGAACGACTTCAAGCGCGTCGTTGCCTACTCGACGCTGTCGCAGCTCGGCTACATGGCGATGGGCGCGGGTGTCGGCGCCTTCATCCCGGCCATCTTCCACCTCGTCACCCACGCCTTCTTCAAGGGCTGTCTCTTCCTGGGCGCCGGTAGCGTCATCCACGGCATGCACGAGGAGCAGAACATCCAGCGCATGGGCGGGCTACGCCGCTGGATGCCAGTGACATTCTGGACGTTTGTCGCCGCGTCATTCGCCAACGCGGGAATGATTCCCTTCGCTGGGTTCTGGTCGAAGGACGAGATCCTCGTTGGGGCCTGGGTCACGGATCTGATCCCAATCGGGCAGATACTGTCCATCGTCGGGCTGGTAACCGCTTTCTTCACCGCGTTCTACATGTTCCGGCTCGTCTTCCTGGTCTTCACCGGTGAGCCGCGGTTCGACCCCCACGACATTCATCCGCATGAGTCGCCACCGTCGATGGCGGTCCCGCTGGTGCTACTGGCGATCCCGTCGGTGGCCTTGGGCTGGTTGATCGGCTGGCCTCCGGAAGCGGGGTCGATTCACACGTTCCTGGAGCCGGTGTTTCACGACGCGGAAGACACTGCCGAGGGGGATGAGGTCGCTTCGCTCTATATGCTGCAAGAGGAGACTGCCCCAGCCGGTGACGAGGAGGGCGACGCGGGGCATGGAGCCGGGACAGCTGCGGAAGAAGAGCATCATGTTCCGCAGCAGACGGTGGTTGCCTTCGGGGTCGCCTCGACGGTCATGGCGGTTGCTGGCATCGGGCTGGCGTACCTGATGTACTCCCGCCGCACCATGCCGGCTCTGGAAGAGCACGCATCTGCCCTCTATCTCTTCCTGCGCGACAAATGGCGGTGGGATGAGCTGTACAACGGCGCGATCGTGCGGCCGCTGAGCAATCTCGCCAACGCGCTCTGGCGGGTCGTCGATGTCCGCATCATCGACGCGGCGGTAAACGGGGTCGGTTTCGGCATTGGCGCGGTCAGCCAGCGCTTGCGCCATGTCCAGACCGGACTAGTGACGAATTACGCGCTAGCCATCGCGCTCGGCATGGTCGTGCTCGTTGGGATCTATCTGGGGTTGTCGAGCACGCTATTCCGATGATTGAGGGGGTGCCCCCTTCGGCTCAGGTGGTGTCGCTTCGCTTAGGGGGTGAAGGAGGAAGGACGAGGTCATAGAGTAAGAGGTCAGGATGAAGAACTACCTTCTTTGTCCTTGCGACTAACGACTCTACTTGCCGACTTGCCGTCTAACCGACTTGCCGTCTCGAAAGGACCCGAGTGGAGAGCTTTCCGTATCTCAGCGTGATGACCTTCCTCCCCATGGTGGGAGCGCTGGTGATTTTCTTCATCCCGCACATTACCCAGCAGGCGGCGCGCTCGATCGCGCTCATCACCGCGCTCGGGTCGCTCCTGATCTCCATCGTCGTCCTGGCTGGCTTTGATCCACAGGCACCTTTCCAGGCCGGCGCGCCCGTTCCCTTCCAGGAGCGGATCGAGTGGGGGCGCGAGGTCGGCGCCTCCTATTTCCTCGGCATCGACGGTGTCGCGGTGTTGCTGCTGGTGCTTACAACACTGATCTCCGTGGTCTCCATCATCTGGTCGTGGGATACCGTCAACACCCGGGTGCGCGAGTACTACATCGCTATCCTGCTTCTCGAGACCGGGATGCTGGGAGTCTTCGTAGCCCTCGACATGTTCCTCTTCTACATCTTCTGGGAGTTGATGCTGATCCCGATGGCGCTGCTGATCGGGATCTGGGGCAGCACGAACCGGGTCTACGCCGCGGTAAAGTTCTTTCTCTACACGCTCTTTGGCTCGCTGCTGATGCTGGTCGGCATCGTCGCCACCTACTGGGCGTACTACCAGCAGACCGGCATCCTCACCCTCGATGTCTTGCAACTGACGCAGGGTGAGTATGGCCGCACGTTCCAGATCCTGGTCTTCCTGACGTTTTTCTTCGCCTTCGCGGTGAAAGTGCCGCTCTTCCCATTCCACACCTGGCTGCCGGATGCCCACGTCGAGGCGCCAACCGCGGCGTCGGTGATCCTGGCGGCGGTCATGCTGAAGATGGGCGGCTATGGATTCCTTCGCTTCAACCTGCCGCTCTTCCCAGAGGGCACCCGTTTCTGGCAACCATGGGTGATCGCCCTGTCGGTGATCGCCATCCTCTACGGGGCGCTGGTCGCACTCGTCCAACCCGATATGAAGAAGCTGATCGCCTATTCATCGGTCAGCCACATGGCCTTCGTCACGCTGGGCATCTTCGTTCTCAATATCCAGGGTCTGGACGGGGCGATGCTGGTCATGCTGGCCCATGGCTTCAACACCGGCGCTCTCTTCCTCCTCGTCGGCGTCATCTACGAGCGGGCGCACACCCGGTTGATCGCGAACTTCAGTGGTCTCGCGGCGGTCTTGCCGATGTGGGCGGGCTTCTTCGTCCTCTTCATGCTCGCCTCGATCGGGTTACCGGGGCTCTCCGGGTTTCCCGGGGAGTTCCTGGCAGCGCTTGGGGCCTGGAACTACAACCCCTGGGTGGCGGTGCCGACCTTCGCCGTCGTCATTTTCGCGGCCTGGTACATGATGTGGTTGACGCAGCGAGTGGTCTGGGGACGGCCGAAAGGTGTATTGCCCGACGCGCATGATGGGGCACTGACTCCGACCGAGGCGGCGCTGCTCGCGGCGAGCGCCCACGCCGGCCATGGTCATGGCGGGGGGCACGGGTATGGATCCCCGGAGCTGGTACCGCGCGTCTCCGGCGGCTCGCAGGAGCACTCACCGGACGCCCCGAATCCTTCCGAGGCCCCGGCCATCCATGCCACTGACGTCCAAGACCACGAGCATGGCTGGCACACTGGGGCCGCCAGCGAGGTTCCGGGCGAAGAGCGTCAAATCTGGCCCGATCTCAGCGCCAAAGAAGTGCTGACGCTGCTCCCGCTGGCTGTGTTGACCATCTATCTCGGTGTCTACCCGCAGGTGGTATTGACTATTGTCGAGCCGGCGTTGGAGCGAATTCTGGCCCTGGTGACGCCGTGAGGGAAGACTAATGCTCGTCGATTTGTCACGAGGCTTGCCGGGGCCAGATTGGAGCCTCACCTACCCACAACTGATTGTCTTCGGGCTGGCGCTCCTGCTCATGGTGCTGGACGCGTTCGTGCCGCGGCGCCATCACTACGTTCTGCTCACCGGTGTGTCTCTGATCGGGTACGGCTTCGCGGCAGTCGCGCTCTGGACCCAGGACGGCCGGAACGAGGCGACCTTCTGGTGGTCATTCCGGGCGGACGGGCTCTCGGTCTTCCTGTCACTGGTGATCCTCATCTCAGCGGTGCTGAGCGTCGTCACTGCGGCGTCCTACGTCGATCAGCTCGAAGGGCATCTGCCGATTGGCGAGTTCTACGTGCTGCTCGCCTTCGCCATCCTTGGCGCCATGCTCGTCGGCACCGCCGGCGATCTGGTCATAATCTTCGTCGCCATCGAGCTCTCGTCCCTGTCCACCTATATCCTCACCGCCTTCGCCAAGCGACGTCTGACCGCCCTCGAGGGCGGTATGAAGTACTTCCTGCTTGGCATCTTCGCCTCCGCCATCCTGGTCTATGGCATGACCTGGGTCTATGGCCTGACCGGCACCACGAACCTCGACGGCATCGCCATCGCTATGCAGAACAACGTCACCGGGGAGACGTATCTCGATCCGGCGTTGGTGTTGGCGCTTCTCCTGGTCATCGTCGGGCTCGGCTTCAAGATGGCGGCTGTCCCCTTCCACTTCTGGACGCCCGACGCCTACGACGGTGCGGCGACCCCGGTGACGGCGTTCATGTCGGTCGTGCCGAAGGTCGCGGCGTTCGCCGCGACGATCCGGATCCTGGTGCAGGCTCTCGGCCCACTGCGCGACGACTGGGTGAATGTCATCGCGGTGCTGGCTCTGGTGACGATGGCCTTCGGCAACATCGTGGCCATTGCGCAACGTAATGTGAAGCGGATGCTCGCCTACTCCTCGATCGCGCACACCGGCTACATGATGGTTGGTCTGGCCGCCTATCGATCCACCGGCGGATTCCTGACCCCGGGTGCAACGCCGACGACTGGCGACAATGGCATCACCAGCCTGCTCATGTACCTGCTCGCCTACGCGGTGATGAACATTGGCGCGTTCGCGGTGGTGACCTGGGTGCAGCATCGCGGGCGGGGCATGGATCTGGATGACTACAACGGGCTGGCCGCCAGAGAGCCGTTGGCGGCGGCGGCGCTGACCGTCTTCCTCATCTCCCTGATGGGTATCCCGCCGACGATCGGCTTCTACGCGAAATACCAGGTGATCGTGGCGGCGATCGAGATCGGCACGATCGGCCTGGTCCTGGCCCTGGCCATCGTCGTCCTCTCGGCCGTGAGCGCCTTTTACTACCTGCGGGTGGTGGCGGCGATGTACTTCAATGCGCCGGAGCGCGAATTTCGACCGGCGAAGACCGGTTTGCTCAACGTCGGCATCGGCGCGATGGCCGTTACCTCGTTGCTGGGCGGCATCGTCTTCTCCGGCATCATCGTCGAGCTCGCGGATCGCTGGTATCGCGCGTTGACGGTCATGCTGGCCTACGCCGGGATGGGCGGCTGAGCAGATACTGCGGCCCAGGTACGCACCTCGTCTCACCGCCACAGCGAGCGGCAATCCCCGTCGAGAACGGTTGGTTAGTCGGAGTTGCCGGCACCTGATGCCTCGACCGGCACGGGTGAGGTGTGATCGGGCATTGCCTCACCGACGTTGAGCGGGAGCCGGACGGTGACGATCGTGCCTTTGCCTTCGGTGCTGTCGATGGCGATCGTGCCACCGTGCTGGGCCACGATCCGTTGGCTTCCCCACAACCCGAGCCCACTGCCCGCAATCCGACCGGCCACGTTGCCGCCGCGACGGAAGCGCTCAAAGATATGGGGCAAGTCCTCAGCTGGGATGCCGACACCTTGATCCGTGATGGAGAGCACCGCGACCGGACCGCCGGGCGTCTCCTCGCGGTCGACCCGCACCACAACCGTGCTCCCGGCCGGGCTGTATTTGACGGCGTTGGCGATCAAATTCTCCAGCACGCGCGTCAATCGGTCGGCATCCCACAGTCCGACCAACTCAGCGGCGCCAGTCTCCAGGTGGAGCGGGTGCCCAGCAGCAGCGGCCTGCGACTCCCTGATGCTGGCCTCTGCCAGTTCGACGAGATCGATTGCGGTTCGTCTGAGATCTAAGGGCCGTTGTGCCTCGAGGCGTGCGGCATCGGTGAGCTCGGCGATCAGGCGGGTGGCCCGATCCGTAGCGCCCTCGATCGCGCTAAGCCCCGTCTCCAGGGTTGCCAGATCGGCGCGACCTTGTCGCGCTCGACGTCGCAGCAGCTGTGCCTGGCCCTTCACCGTCGTCAGCGGGTTCCCCAGGTCGTGGGCCACGGCGTCGAGGAAGGCCTCCTTTTCGGCTTCTGCCCGTCCCCGCGCGGCCAGTTCATGTTGCGCCTGCTGGTACAGGCGCGCATTCTCGACGGCCACCGCCGCCTGGGCGGCGAGGCCGACGGCAAAGCGCTCTGCCCGCTCATCGAAGATATCTGGCTCCGGGTGACCGAAGAAGAGCCCTCCCAGCACCTCACCGGCGCGCGCGATGACGGGCACGGCAAGATAGCTGACAACCGGCAAGTGGCCAGCCGGCATACCGAAGTACGGCGGATTCTGGCCGAAACGCTCATCCTGGCGAACGTCGCTAGTGCGGACTACACCTTCACCGCGGAAGGTCGGCCCGAAAAGCGCGGTATTTCGCGGCAATGGAAACTGTGCAAAGGCTTCCCGGGGAACACCGGCGATCCCGTAGAGGGTGTAGTACTCGCCGCGTGCGTCGAGCGCGTTATAGAAAAAGGCGCCGAAGCGGGCGCCGGTGAGTGCAGTCGCGGCATCCGTCACGGCCTGAACCAGCGTTGCCAGATCGAGCTCGGCAGTCAGCAGCCGTCCGACGTGGTTGATGATCTCGAGTGTGGCGCCTTCCTCTCGCAATGTCGCTGTGCTGGCCTGCATTGCCGCGGTCCTGGCCCGCAGTTCCACCTCGGTCATAGCCGCCGCGGCCAGATCCTGAAGTGTCTGCAGGTCCTCCGATGTCCAGGTGCGCGGCCGATCGTCGAAAGCACAGAAGGCGCCAATTGCCTGCCCATCCGTTGTCAGGAGAGGAACTCCGGCGTAACCGGCTACGCCTAGCTCGCGCACACCGGGGTTGTCATAGAACCGGGGATCGACGCGGGCATCGGCAACGAGAAGCGGTTCGCCGCTGGCGACCGTGTAAGGACATAAGCCGTAGGTCACGGGCAGTCCGGACGTGGCCCAGGGTTCAGGGAGTCCCACGCTGCTCTTGCAGAACTGGACCTCGGCGGTGGTGACGGTGACGAGAGCACCCTGCACGCCAAGCACCCGGGTTGCCAGCCGGGTGAGGCGATCGAAGGCCTCCTCGCGTGGCGTTCCGAGCAGACCGAGCCGAGCGACAGCCGCGAGCCGGTCAGGGCTATCGAGCCGGGATCGAACGGTCTGAGGAAGGGCGGTAGACATCGTGCAAGCGTCTGCCTGTATGTACGGAAGACTGATCAGAATCGATGATACCCCCTATTCACGTACGGTTGTTAGCGGATTTTCATGATTCGGATGGCGCGGCCATCGCCAAGCAGCCGGTCAATGACCCAGGTCGTTGAAAAGAGACCAGGTCGCCGGCGTCACCGTCGCGGGACGCCCAAGGTCAAGTTCACCGGTGCCCCGGTCTCCGGCCAGGTCGGCAATCATCCGGTGACGTCCGAGAAGCGCTGTACTTGCCTCAGGACGGCTACGAGGCTCCCGCATTGGGCATGACGGCCGGCCCGAGCCGCTTGCCGGACGCTCCCGCCTCGTTCCTTGACCGGCAACGTCAATATCATTGCTTTCCTGGGCAACGACGCAGTAGTCCTCCATGTCGCGGACGACCGTCCGGCGATTCCTGGGGCACGCTTGAGCCCGATGCGGTTGGTCAGGGAGCGCCTTCGAGGTACTGGTACACCATACCGACGACGACCGAGCCCTCGCCAATGGCCGACGCCACCCGTTTTCCCGACCCGTGCCGGACGTCCCCGACCGCGAACACCCCGGGAATACCCGTTTCGAGCGGGAACGGGGGGCGTCGAAGGGGCCACGTCGAACGCCCTCCGTCGCGGTCCAGGAGGTCCTGGCCCGTGATGACGAACCCTGCCTCGTCGCGTGCGATTTCGGGAGGCAGCCACTCGGTGTGCGGCCGGGCTCCGATATGGACAAAGAGCGCGGCGGCCGAAACTGTCTCGGTGCGCCCGGAGGAAGCATTGTGGAGGACGAGGCGTTCGAGGCGGCCGTCCCCGCCACCGTCGACGATTCGGGTGTTCAATTGGACGGTGATGTTCGCCGTTGCCTCGATCTGCTTCACGAGGTAGTCGGACATACCCTGGGCGAGTGACGCACCGCGGACGACGAGGGTCACGCGCTCGGCAAAATTGGCGAGGTGGAGGGCGGCCTGCCCGGCGGAGTTGGCGCCGCCCACGACGTAGACATTCAGCCCCGCGAAGCCTTGCGCCTCCGCGACCGAGGCGCCATAGAAAACTCCGAGGCCGGTCAACCCGTCCAGCCCCGGCACGTCGAGTCGGCGGTAGGAGACTCCGGGGGCAAGGATGGCGGCCCGTCCCGTCACCTCTCTGCCATCCGGCAAGGCCACGACCACCCTTAGCTCGTCGCGGCGCAGCGCCCTAGCCTGGCACATGAAGTGGAAGGTCGCGCCGAAGAGCCAGGCTTGCACATATCCGCTCCGGGCCAGCTCCGCGCCGGTGACTCCTCGCGGGAACCCGAGGTAGTTGCGGATCAGCGAGCTCGAGCTAACCTGGCCGCCGATTGCCTCCTGATCGACGACGAGCGTGCGCAGCCCCTCCGAGGCCGCGTTGACGGCGGCGGCGAGCCCGGCCGGTCCCGCTCCGACGATGATCACGTCGAAGGTTGCCGGCTCCGCTGTGTCTTGGCCGTCATCCACCCCGACCAGCGCGGCCGCGAGCTCGGCGTTGGAGGGGGCAACGAGCGTCTGCCCGTCGAGTAAAACCACTACCGGCAAGTGTGCTGCCGACCGCCCGACCTCGGCGAGGAGCGCTTTCCCCTCTGCCGAGTCCGCCTCGAGGAACGCGTACGAGACCGCGCTGCGCTGGAGCAGGTCGCGTAGCTCATGAGAGCGCGGTGCCCAACGCTCGCCCACGACTCGAACCTCAGGACGGGCGGGGCGGGCTCGCGCCCAGTCGTAGAGGAATCCCGTAATGGCTGCGTGGAAGAGCTCGTCGGGGGAGTCCCACGGCTTGAGCAGGTAGGAGTCAGCTTGCCCCCGGGCCACCGCCCGCAGGATCGCCGCCGCCGTTGCCCGGTCCCGCCACGCGCCCCAAGGAACGTGAAGCGCCCGCTTGGCGAGGGGGTGGAGCTGGCGGGACCGGGCCAAAAGCTCGGCCCCGGAGGTCTCGGCCAACCTGTGA
>JAICRA010000119.1 GCA_025937615.1 Thermomicrobiales bacterium
GGGCCAGGTTGAGGCTGGCAGTCTCAATGAGCTTGCGCTCGGAGCGGATGTCCTCGAAGCACATCACCAGCTGTAGCTTGAAGAAGACCACCGGGTCGATGCTGGGCCGACCTCGCTCGGCATGCAGCTCTCGTGCCCAGTCGCGGACAAACGAGAGATCGAGTTTGGCCTCCAGGTGCCGGTAGACGTGCTCAGCGGGGACGAGGTCCTCCCGCGAGAGGGTGATCGGCTCCTGGAGCCGGCGGGGTGTTGCGGGACCGAGCATCGGCGGGCTCCTGGGGCACTTCCGCTTTCGCTTCGCCGGTCCGAGCGACCTCGTCGAAGAGCTCGGCCACGGCCTGCGGCGCATGGACGAAGGCGTCCGGAGGCGAGGTGAGCTGGTGGAAGTGCCAGCGTGGGTCGTGCTGGGCACGCGCCGCGAACGGCTGCATCAGGTCTGCCACTCCCGCCAGCCCTGCGGGGTCTTCGGTGCACCAGATATAGGTCCGCGGCAGGGCAGGAGCCGGACGAAGGTGGACCGGGTCGGTGAACATGCGCAGCGGCGACGGGACGTGGCGCCCTCGCGCAAACGCCGCGATCACTGGGTCGTCCTCGAACGACGGAACCGGGATGCGCCAACCTTCGCCCTCGCTCTGCGCCGCCTCCGCGAAGCGCTGCCGCATGGCAGGTGGCAAAAGGTCGAAGACCGACTGGCCGTCCTTGGGCACGAGCGCATTGAGATAGACGAGGTGTGCCAGGCGCTCCGGCATCCGATCGGCGACTGCCGTCACGACCATGCCGCCGTAGCTCTGGCAGGCCAGGATGACCTCGTGCAGATCTTCGTAGCGGAGCAGGTTGACGATGTCCTGGAGGTGGGTCTCCAGCCCCACCTCCGGCCTCGCCAGATGGACGCGCTCCGCGAAGCCGGTGAGTGAAGGGGTGAAGACCTCATGACCACGGGCACGCAGCAATGACGCGACCTCGCGCCATTCCCAGCCACCGCCGAACGCCCCGTGCACGATCACGAAGGTCGCCATTGGCACACCCCGACTGAAGTCCCTGTTCGTAGCGGCGCGGCATACCAGCCACCGGTCCGCCGATGAGCCTATTATCAGGCCTTTTTCAACAGGCTGGCCGGTTACCGGCCCCGCCATACCTCTGAATAGATCTCGCGTCGCCAGTTTGACTCATCCGAAGATGTCGCATTGGCGTCCCATCTTTGATACAGTCCTTCATACGACGATAAGAGTTAGAAACAAGACAGCGAGGACCTCTCGACACGCATAGGGCGCGGGGGAGCTTCCCGCGCCGGGTTGTCGCCGGAGGAGGAGTGACGAGATGCCGAGCGACGAACACCGGCTGCAATTGATGGCACATCACCGCATCGCTCGCCGACTACTTTTGCAATCGGGTGGGGTTGTCGCCGGTAGCGCGATGGCGGCCGGGAGCGCATTCCCCGCTCGCGCCCTGGCGGCCGGTGTCCCGGCCGAGCACGTTCCAGCCTGGCTCGATCTGCTCTCCCGGGCAATCCCAGCTTCACAAGAAGAGTATGCGCCCGTCGCCCTCTCCGACCGAGAGATCGCCACTTTGCGGGCCGCGGTGGGGCGTCTCATTCCAACCGATGAGCTGGGTCCCGGTGCGGACGAGGCGGGCGTGCACGTTTTTATCGATCGCGGTCTGGCTGGCCCCAATGCCGCCTCTCTGTCGGTGTACCAGGCGATGCTGGCGGCGCTCGACGCCGGCTCGGCAGGCGGTGACTTCACCGCCGCTACACCCGAGCGACAGGACGATCTGCTCACTCAATTCGAGGCCAGGAAGCTGACTGATGCCCCGGAGGGTGCCTTCGTCCTCTTGCTCGAACACACCCGGGAGGGGATGTTCGGCGACCCCATCTACGGCGGTAACCGGGACTTTGCCGGCTGGGACCTGATCGGCTACCCCGGCATCAAGTTGCTCTGGACCGAGGCCGACCAGGAGATCAACGCCGTGGTCAAACCGCTGCACATCTCAGTCAAGCAGTTTGGAGGGACCGGCTGGTGAGCAACGCTTTGGCAAAAGCCGATGTGGTCATCGTTGGACTGGGAGCCGCCGGCGGTATCGCCGCCCACGTGCTGACGCAAGCTGGCATCAACGTCGTTGGCCTGGAAGCGGGGCCGCGACTTGACCTCGGAGACTTCCTGACCAATGACGATGAAATCTCGGGCATGATCCGATATTGGACCGGCGAGCCGAAATACAAGCACGAGTTGCCCACCTGGCGTCCAAATGCCAGTTCGCCGACGATGCTGCCGCCGATCCCACCCGTCTCGATGGCGAACATGGTCGGTGGCACCAGCGTCCACTACGGCGCCCAAAGCTGGCGCTTCCGCGCGGATGACTTCGCAACTCGCAGCTCGACTGTCAAGCGCTACGGGGAGGAGGCGATTCCGGCAACGGCGACCGTCACCGACTGGCCAATCACCTACGATGAGCTGGAGCCCTATTACGATCAAACGGAGTATCTGATCGGCGTTTCGGGGCAGGCAGGCAACATCAAGGACACGAAGATCAACGGCGGCAACCCCTTCGAATCGCCACGCTCCCGCGAGTTCCCCATGCCGCCGTTGCGCTCGACCGGGTACGGCGAGTTGACCCGAAAGGGAATGATCAGCCTCGGCTACCATCCGTTCCCGCAGCCGTCGGCAATCGCCAGCGTCCCCTACAACGACCGGCCGGAATGCAGCTACTGCGGCTATTGCAGCGGCTTTGGCTGTTGGAACGACTCCAAGTCGAGCACGCTGGTCACCGCTATCCGGAGCGCCGAGGAGACTGGGCTGCTCGAGGTGCGACCCAATTGCCGGGTGATGCGGATCCTCAGCAACGATCGAGGCGAGGTCACCGGGGTCGAGTATCTGGATGAACATGGCGCGCAGCAGCTGCAGCCGGCAGGAGTTGTGATCCTCAGCACCTATGTCTACGAGAACGTTCGCCTGCTGCTGCTCTCCACCTCCGACTACTACGCCGATGGTCTGGCCAACAACAATAGTCAGGTCGGCAAAAACTACATGTCGCAGGCCTACGCCGGCCGCAGCGGGCTCTTTCCCGGCGAGCGGCTCGGCCTCTTCTCCGGAGCGGGCGGGCAGGCCGTCGCCATGGACGACCTGAATGGCGATCACTTCGATCACACCGGCCTCGGCTTCATCCGAGGGGCGGTCATCTTCGCCGGCAACAGCGAGTTGCCGATTGGGAAGTCGCGCAGCCTCGCTCCCGGGGTCCCGCAGTGGGGCGTGGAGTACAAGCGGTGGGTACATGAGAACGCCGACTCGGTCGGGTCCGCCTTCGCCCAGGTCGAACCGCTGCCCTATGAAGATGTGTTCCTCGATCTCGATCCGAAGAAGACGGACCCGCTCGGGGTGCCGGTGCTTCGCGTGACCTATGACACCAAGGAGAACGAAATCAACGCGGCCAAGTTCATGGACAACAAGCTAGCTGAACTACTCACGGCGATGGGTGCTTCCGTGACGTGGCCAAACTATCCGGCGGGAACGCCGTTGCCGATCAACACCCACGCCTACGGCGGGACCCGGATGGGCGACGATCCAGCCGCGTCGGTCGTCAATAAGTACGGCCTGGCCCACGATGCCCCGAACCTGATGATTCTCGGAGGTTCCACCTTCCCCGGCAGTTCCGGCTACAACCCCACCGAGACAATCCAGGCCCATGCCTGGTACGCGGCAGAGTACCTGGCGAACAATCTGAACACCATCGCGGTCTAGGGGAGCGGGCCAAGGCAGAAACGGCGGCAGAAGGGGCGCGGCAGCCGTACGGCGCTCCGGTCGGACGAGCCCGCCCAACTCGTTGCCCTCGCGAGTGGGGATCCACGAGACGACTCGATCCTACAGGCGTTCCTGCAAACCAGAATCCGGGTCAGCGAGTTCTCTGCCCTGACCGCGACAATGTCGCATCACGTTTGTGCCGGTGGCAGACCCAACTCCTGGCGTAGGCGGGCGAATTCGTCGACGAACTCGGTTCGCATCTGTGCCTTTTCCTCATCGAGGAGAAAGGCCACGTCGACAGCATTGAGCGCAATGCGCTGTATGCCATCGGCGTCATAGCCCCAGTGCCGAGCCAGCACCAGGAACTCATCCGTCAACGTTGTGCCGAAGAGAGGTGGATCGTCGGAGTTGACGGTCACCAATACCCCCGCATCGTCGAATGCCCGGAACGGGTGGTCGCCAAAGCTGGAGACTACACCCGTGCAAAGGTTGCTGGTCGGGCAGAGCTCAAGGGGAACGCGGTCGCGGGCGAGGCGCTCCACGAGCACAAGATTGTCGATGGCGCGCACGCCATGCCCGATCCGCTCCACACCGAGAAAATCAAGGGAATCGCAAATGGTGGCGTAGCCGGTGGTTTCGCCGGCATGCGCCACCGTGTGGAGTCCCGCCGCCTTGGCACGCGCAAAATCGGCAACGAAGTTGGTGGGTGGATAGCCGACTTCGTTCCCGCCCAACCCCAGAGCCACGACACCATCATCAGGTGAGAGCGCGGTGATCCAGTCGACGGTCTGGGTGACCGAGTAGGGGCTCGTCTCGCTGTCGCGCACGCCGTCCGCAATCCAGCGCATCTTCACTCCCCAACGCTCTCGTGCTTCGGCCCGGCCCCGGTTCATCCCGGCCAGCATCTGATGGAAGTCAAGGCCACGTTTGCGGACATTCGTCTCCGGATTGAAATGGATCTCGAGGTACCGGATGTTCTGCGCCGCCGCATCCTCGCCCAGCTCGGCCACGATGGTCGCGAAGTCCTCGGGTGTGCGCAGACAGGAGCAGACTGCAATGTAGACCTCGATGAAGTGTGGGAAATCGCGGAAGCGGAAAAACTCGCGCAGCCCCGCCTCGTCGTCGGCTGGGGGCCGCACCCCATTGCGCCGGGCGAGCTCGAGGAGCGTGGCTGGGCGCACAGAGCCTTCCAGGTGGACGTGGATCTCCGCCTTGGGCATGCGGCGAATGAACGTCTCCACTCGCGAATCGACCGGATTCTCGCTGTCAGACATCGGCGGCGCTCCAAACGAAGGGTTGAGATTGTGCGGCCGCATGCTAGCATCCTTGCGGGGAGAATCCCGCTGGCACACCCTGCTTGCCGGCGGGCTGGAAAGGCACCGGTCGTTGAAGGGGAACCGGAGGGCTCTGCGGCGGGCGCGCTCGTGGCGGTGGGAGACGCCTGGTACGGACGCGACCATCGCCGATGAACACGCTCAGCGGCGGTGGGCCGAAGCGCGTACGAAGGCGATCACCTGGGCCATGGGGGTGATGGATGATCCGCGGGTCATCTATCTCGACACAGAGACCACCGGGTTCGGTCCGCGCGCAGAGATCGTTGACATTGCGGTCGTCAGTGCCGAGGGCCAGGTGGTGCTGGAGTCGCTTGTGCAGCCGACCCGGCGCATCCCGGTCGATGCCACGGCGATCCATGGGATTACCGACGCGGATGTGAAGAACGCGCCGGCATGGTGCGACCTCTATGAAGATCTGCTGCAGGTGCTCGCCGGCCGGCGCATCATCGTTTAC
>JAICRA010000265.1 GCA_025937615.1 Thermomicrobiales bacterium
AAGCATCGATGCCATCGTGATCGCCTCTTCCACGGACAGTCACGCGCCGCTGATCGTCGCCGCCGCCAATGCGGGCAAGCAGATTTTCTGCGAGAAGCCCATCGCGTTCGATCTGGAGGCGACTGATCGCGCCCTCGACGCCGTGGAGCGAGCGGGAGTTCGTCTCCAGATGGGCTTCCAGCGCCGCTTCGACAAGGCGTATCACAAAGCGAAGGAGCTCATCGACGGCGGAGCACTGGGTCGTATCGAAGCCATCCGCGACACGATGCGCGATCCGTCTCCCGCTCCGCGCGCTTACCTGGAGACGTCGGGTGGCCTTTACCGGGACATGACCATCCATAACTTCGATTGCGTGCGCTGGATCATGGGTCAAGAGGTGAAGGAGCTCTTCGCCATGGGGAGCGCCATAGTCTCTCCCATGTTCCAGGAGTTGGGTGACATCGACACGAGTGTGATCTCGCTCCGATTTAGCGATGACAGCCTGGGGGTGATCGACAACAGCCGCTGTTCCGGCTTCGGCTACGACGTTCGCACCGAGGTCTTCGGCAGCGAGGGCGCGATGATGATCGGTTACTCTCGCGATACGCCGATGCTCCGTCTGGACGCCAACGGCATCCACAGCGACCATATCTACTGGTTCCTGGAACGGTTCGACCAGGCCTATGTCGACGAGTTGAAGATCTTTGTCGACGGCATTGTCGACGGTACGCCGCCACCGGTCGACGGCGACGACGCCCGCGCGGCTATGGTGCTCGCCTACGCTGCCGAGGCGTCGCTTCGGGAGAACGCACCCGTTTCGCCCTCGCGGTTCGCGCGGAGGTAGGAGCGCGGTGCGGTCCGTATCGAGGAGGTCCCCCCATGGCAATCACCGCCGATGCCAACACGCTGCTCTTGAAGTCACGCGATCTTGGTGGAAGTTCTGGCACCCTCATAGAGGTTGATGTCGCTCGCGCCGGGTGGGAGTTCACCGGACTCACCGTGGTGAAGCTCGGCGCCGGCGAGCGCTGGTCGCAAGAGACCGGTCTTGACGAAGTGGCCCTGATGCCACTGGGCGGGCACTGTAGGGTCGTTTCTGACGACCAGAGCTGGACCATCGGCGAGCGGACGAATCCGTTTGCCGGCCAGCCGTGGGCCGTCTATCTGCCGCGCGATAGCGCGTACGAGGTCACTGCCGAGACGACGCTCGAGTTGGCGGTCTGCGCCGCCCGGGCCGAGCGGACGTTTCCACTGAAGCTCATTACCCCGCAAGAGGTGAAGGTGGAGATACGTGGCGCCGGGAACGCCGCGCGTCAGATCAACCACATCATCGAGCCCTCATTCGAAGCCGACCGCTTGCTGGTGGTGGAGGTCTTTACGCCGAGCGGAAACTGGTCCTCCTATCCACCCCACAAGCACGACGTGCACGACATGCCCCGGGAAGCCGACCTGGAAGAGATCTACTACTACCGGATCGATCCCTCCGACGGATTTGGGTTACAGCGGCTCTACACGGCTGACGGTCAGACCGACGCCGCCTACGTCATTCACGATGGTGACCTCTTGCTGGTCCCGGAGGGATATCACGCTTTCGCCGTGGCTCAGGGATACACCGGGTACTACCTGAACGTCCTCGCCGGGGATGAGCCGGTGCGGACCATGCAGCCGAGTGACGACCCTGCCTACGCCTGGGTGCGCCAGACCTGGAGCGATGATCTCAACGCCGGACTCACCTCCTGGCGCGATATCGCCGAGCGGGTCAACGGGCCGGCAGGGCGGTTGCCGGGCTAGTCTCCGGCGAATCTGAAAGGGGAACAGATGGCGACGCGGATCGAGACGGCGCGCATGACGATGGCGCAGGCTGTCGTGAAATTCCTCGCTCGGCAATACGTGGAGCGCGACGGAGTCGAGCAGCCGTTCTTTGCCGGGGTCTGGGGCATCTTTGGTCACGGCAACGTGGCGGGGATCGGCCAGGCGCTGGAAGAGTTGAAGCTCGAGATGGCCTACCACCGTCCTCAGAACGAGCAGGGGATGGTCCACACTGCTGCCGCGTACGCCAAGATGAAGAACCGCTTGCAGACGTTCGCCTGCACCTCATCGATCGGCCCCGGTGCGACGAATATGGTCACCGGCGCGGCGATGGCGACAATCAACCGGCTGCCAGTGCTCCTCCTGCCCGGTGACATCTTCGCCTCTCGCCGGCCCGATCCGGTCTTGCAACAGCTCGAGTACCCGCTGAGTATGGATGTCAGCGTCAACGACGCTTTCATCCCTGTCTCTCGCTACTGGGACCGCATCAATCGGCCGGAGCAGCTTCTGGCCTGTCTCCCCGAGGCGATGCGGGTGCTCACCGATCAGGCGGAAACCGGAGCGGTGACCGTCTGCCTGCCCCAGGACGTGCAGGCCGAGGGCTATGACTATCCGGCGAACTTCTTTGCCAAGCGGGTGCACCATATCTCGCGCCTCGTACCACCTCGGGAGGAGATCGAGCGGGCGACGGAGATGATCCGCAAGGCGACGAAGCCGCTGATCATCGCCGGCGGCGGGGTGCTCTACTCCGAGGCGACGGCTGCGCTGTCGGACTTTGCCGACGGTCTCGGCATCCCGGTCTGCGAAACCCAGGCCGGGAAAGGCGCGCTCCCCTGGAACCATGCCTGGAACGCGGGGGCGATCGGTCCGAACGGCAGTCTCGCCGCCAATCGTCTGGCACTCGAGGCGGATTTGGTGATTGCCGTGGGCACACGGCTGGCCGACTTCACGACGGCTTCGCACACGCAGTTCCAGAATCCTGAGGTGTCATTCCTCAGCATCAACGTCTCGTCGCGCGACGCCCACAAGTTCGGGGCGCTGCCGCTCCTTGGAGACGCGAGAGCGACGCTCGACGCGATGCGCGAGTTCCTCGCGGCCGGAAAGCACCGCACGGGCTCTGGCTACGGCGATCGGGTCGAGACGCTGAAGGCCGAATGGGACGCCACGGTCGACGGCATCATCGCCGTCGAGG
>JAICRA010000306.1 GCA_025937615.1 Thermomicrobiales bacterium
AAATACCGGACAGACCCGCATCACGGGGCAGCGAGCGTTCCACCAGCGTCGGGAACGGCCGGTGGCAACCCGGCCGCACGGCTCGTTGACCGGCGCGGGAGAGATCGATGCGTCTCTGTTCGCGAGCTGGTCCCACCAAGGCATTTCTCGGCAGGCTTTTCCTTGCTTTGTCGATCATCACACTCGCGCTTGTCAACGGGGCGCCGCTTGTCGCGGCGTGGCAAACCGCACCGCCGTCGCTGCTGATCCCTCCCCCACCCCCCGCCGACCCGCCTGAGGGCTTCACCGTCGCCGAAACCGAACGTGCCCGGATTCTCGTCGAGCCGGGAGCCGCGCTTGACGCCGCTACCTTCGCGCGCACCTGGGGATTACTCATCGACGATGGGCTGGATCAGCTCGAGTCCTTCCTCCCACCACTTCGCGACAAGATCGATGTTTATGTCTATGTGAGCGAGGAATCGTACACCGCCGCGATCGCCGGCACACGTTGGCGCGAACCAGAAGCAACCGATGTCCTGGCAAATCCTGGACGGGGTGATATCGCGGTCAACGCGACTGCTCTCGCCCGTCGCACGCCGCTGGAGGCGGAGAACGCGCTGCGACACGCCATGTCTCATGTCGTCGCCAGGGAGGCATCCAGCGGACGCATCCCTCGCGGGTTCGACGAGGGGTTGGCGGCCTATTTCGAGCGGCCGGTAGCGGCCCGTTTAGCCAGGCACGCGGCACTGGTTCAAAACGCTCGCTCCGGGGGCGACCTGATGTCATGGTCGGATCTGAACCGTCCCGCGCCGCCCGATGCCCCACCACCAGTGCAGATCGCCCACGCCTACAGCATGGTTGCGTTTCTCATCGACCGTCACGGTCCGGCCGTCCTCGGTGATTTCATCACCACGCTGGCTGAGGAGCCCGACTGGCGCGCCGTGCTGCGCACGACCTACAGCCGGGCGCCTAACGAACTGGAAGCCCAATGGGAGGAAAACCTGCCTCGCTGGACTGCCGGTGGCTGGCGCACGAACTTGCTGGCGGCATTCGACCTGCAACCGGCGCGAGATCTGCTCGAGCTTGGACATTACGCGACAGCCCGGCGCGAGTTGGAGCAGTCTCTCCGGCTCTTTACCGATCTCGGTGATGAGGAGGGTATCGCCGAAGTCGGGACGCTGCTGGGTCAGACCGATACCGGACTGCAGGCCGAGACGTTCATGTCTCAGGCACAGGCCGCGTTGGAACATCATGACTACAACCGAGCGCAGACTCTCCTGCAGCAGGCCCGCACTCAGTACGACCGGCTCTCCGCGGCGCAGGAGCCAACTGAACTGATCGCCGTCTACGACGAACTCGCCCAAGCCGGCATGCAGGCGGGCCGCGATCTCGAGAACGCCCGCCAGCAATCACTGCGCTGGGCCGACTATCCAATGGCGCGCGCTTCCGCGCTGGCGGCGGGGGCCGGATACGCTCGCTTGGGCGATGACGCCGGCAGGACCCAGACAGCAGAGGTGCTCGAAGCTCTTGATGCACGCCAGCGCCGCCTCGTCCTCCTCTTTGGCGGCCTGGCGCTCCTCACCGCGGCGTGGTTGACCCTCTGGCTCTGGGCTCGTGGCGGCACTCAGCTCGATTGGGAGCGCTGATGCAACGCTCTGCTTCCTTTCCGCGGTTACAACCGGCAAGCGCTCCCTGGGAGCGGGCGCAGGCTGCGCTTGATCAACTTGGTCAGCAACTAGGCGACCCGGTAACCCGTCCGGCCTTCCTCTGGCGCGTGTTCTGGGCGCCGTTCTGGGTATGGTCCGATTCACCCAAGCCGGCATTGCCAGCGCGAACCGTCGCCCCGCCGCGGGATCTTGGTCTTGCCGGGGAGGCGGTCGTGACCGGTATTGACCGCGTACGCCGTCGTCTCTGGGTCACCCTGGCCGCGGCGGCGATTTGCCGCGGTATCTGGCTCGCGCTCGCCTTTGCTGGGGTGCTCATGGCGCTCGACGTCCTGGGTGGTCCCACGTTCGATCCGCGACCTGCCACTGTTGCTGGCGTCATGCTGCTGCTCGCCGGTCTGGTTCAGGCCGCGTTGAGCAAACCGTCCCGCCCACTGGCGGCGCGAATGCTCGACCGTACGTTCGGGCTCCAGGAACGGCTGAGCACCGCGCTCGATGACCTCGGTCTCGGCGTTCCTGGGCCGGGAGAGCGAGCCCCGGTCGTCTATTTACAGATGGCTGACGCCGCCAACGCCATCGCTGCCCTGCGCAACGACCGCCGGTTGCGCCCGGTCATCCCTGTGCGAGAGGTCGTGCTCGTCGTCTTTTGTGCCCTGGTCCTGGCGACCCTGGCATTCCTTCGTGGTTTGGGAGGCGGCTTGCCAGAGCTTGCCGTAGCCCAGGTGCCGCCCTTCACCCCCGCTATTGAACGTCCTGCCGAGCCTGAGCCTTCGGCTG
>JAICRA010000342.1 GCA_025937615.1 Thermomicrobiales bacterium
CCATGCGCCAGGTCGCCGGTCGTCTCCGTCTCGATCTGGCGCAATACCGCTCGCTGGCGGCGTTCGCCCAGTTCGGAACCAGCGATCTCGACCCGGCCACCCGCAAGCAGATCGAGACCGGTGTGCGAATGACCGAAATCCTCAAGCAGGGCCAGTACCAGCCGATGCCGGTCGAGGAGCAGGTCGTCGATCTCTGGATGGCAGGTAATGGCTTCCTCGACGACGTCCAGGTCGAAGACGTGAAGGAGTTCGAGTCGCAGTATCTCGACTACATGCGGACCGCGCACCCGGAGCTGCTGCGGACTATCGCCCAGGAGCAGGCGCTCTCCGACGAAGTCATCGAGCAGCTGCGCTCGGCCACCGACTCGTTCAAGGCGGGCTCGCAATGGGCCTCGTCTGGCGCGCGGGCGGCGTAAGGAGCGAGGATCGTGCCCAGTACGCGTGAGATCCGGCGACGCATCCGAAGCGTCGGCAACATGTCCCAGATCACCCGGGCGATGGAGATGGTCTCCGCAGCCAAGATGCGCAAGGCGCAGCAGCGGGTGACGGCCAGCCGTCCCTACAGCGAACAGCTGCGCCAGATCATGTCCGACCTGGCCACGCAGCAGCCCGATCCCGAGCAGCAGGCGCAGTTCCCGCTCCTCCAGACGCGACCAGTGCGGACCATCGAGCTGATCGTCGTCACCCCGGACCGGGGACTGACCGGCGCACTGAACACCAACATTCTGCGTCGCGCCAGCCGGTTCATTCTCGAAGAGGCGGGGGCGCCGGTCCAGGTGATCGCGGTCGGCAAGAAAGCGCGCGACTACTTCGTGCGAACACGGCAGAATGTCATTGCCGAGTTCATCGGCATCGGCGACACCACTACCCTCGACGCCGTACGGCCGATCGCCGACATCGCGATCGACGACTTCGCGTCAGGGAAGGTCGACGCGGTCTACGTCGTCTACTCGCGATTCATCAACACCCTGGTGCAGCGGCCGGAGGTCATGCAGATCCTTCCCGTCGAGCCGCCGCCGGCCCACGAGGGGTATGCCGACTACATCTTCGAACCAAGTCCAGCGGATGTGCTGAACGAGCTGCTGCCCCGATACGTCGAGGTCCAGCTCTACCAGGCGATCCTGGAGGGGATCGCCTCCGAGCATTCGGCGCGCATGGTCGCCATGCGCAGCGCCTCCGACAATGCCAAAGAGATCCAGCAAGAGCTGACGCTCTCGTACAACAAGGCACGGCAGGCGCAGATCACAAGAGAGGTTTCCGAAATCGCGGCCGGCGCCAACGCGATGGCCGGCTAGGACAAGAGAGACGGGAGGCATCATGACCGACGTACAGACCCAACCAGACGCGACGACCGTCGCCACGGACGTGGTGTCCGCAGACGGGAACAAACCTGGTGGCGCGACCGGCACGATCTTGCAGATCACCGGCCCAGTGGTCGACGTGCAGTTTCCGGCGGACATGCTGCCGGAGATCTACAACGCGCTCGAGGTAACGAGGGACGACGGCACCATCCTCACCCTGGAGACGCAGTCGCACCTCGGCAATGACGCGGTACGCGCGATCGCCATGAGCACTACCGACGGCCTCCGCCGAGGCACACCGGTGCGGGACATCGGAGGACCGATCACGGTCCCGGTTGGCCCGGAGACACTCGGCCGCATCCTCAATGTCGTCGGCGAGCCGATCGACGAGGCCGGGCCGGTCAATGCGACGACTGAGTATCCGATCCACCGGGCCGCTCCGCGCTTCGAGGACCAGGCGACGACGGTCGAGGTCTTCGAGACCGGCATCAAGGTCATCGACCTCATCGCCCCCTTCACGAAGGGCGGCAAGACCGGCGTCTTCGGCGGCGCCGGCGTCGGCAAGACGGTCATCATCACCGAGCTGATCCGCAACATCGCGGCCGAGCACGGCGGGTACTCCGTCTTCGCCGGTGTGGGCGAGCGTACCCGCGAAGGGACCCAGCTCTGGGGCGAGATGC
>JAICRA010000324.1 GCA_025937615.1 Thermomicrobiales bacterium
GTGGATCGGGTAATGGCCGTAGGTATCGAGTCGAAGGCGACGCCGAAAGCGCGTTTCCCGCGTGAACTGGTCTTCGGACACGCTCTGGATGAATTCGACAAGCCGCCGGTGAGTATCGTCCTGTTGCCTCAGGACGTCGGACAGCGACAGGTCTCGTTTCTGCTCGGCCATCATCGCGTTGAACGCGTCGATGCCACCGTAGGTCGTGGAGTACCGGGGTGGACGCTCGCCGGCGATGATGGACGGCAGGTGCCGCAACGCCTCTTCCTCCCACCAGCTCACATGCGCGATGATGTCTTTTACCGACCACTCACCCGCGACGCCGGGCTCCGTCAGCTGTGAGTCCGACAAACCGGCGTACGATGCCTGGAACGCCATCCACGCCGAATCAAGTCGGTTCAGAAGCTGCTGTCTATTCACGGTTCACGATCTGCATGTCAACCCGGCGGACGACGGCGGTCGTTGACAATCTCCCAATCCTATCGGGCCTTCCCCGATTGCGACCATGCCGCGGGCGCTTTCCCCGTCACCGATCACGACAACTGCTATGGAGTGCACGCGAGCAATACTACCGGAGGAGATCCCTCTCCACTTTCAGCGGTCACCGGCCTGACGTTCCGGTGCAGACCCTTGACGACCGCGTCGTCGCTGATCCTCCCGGAGTTGCGCCGACTTTCGAACGTGCGACCCGTAGGCGATTGTCGGAGACGCCGATGCCAGCGACATGGTCTCGGTGAGATCGGCCTGGACTTCGACCGTCATCGCCGCGGCTGCCAAGAAGGCTTGGGATTGCCGCATCCGGGCGCGTGACTCGGCGAATCGTCCCACTCGATCCAGTTCTAGCCCGGCGCGCCGCTCGGCGGCCGCTCGCTGCCGCGCCGCGTGCTCGACGACAAAGTCATCGGGGGTCACTGCCGTCAGCTCCGGTTTCTCTGCGCGCCGCAGCGGATTCAACGTGGCATTGAACTCCCGCCGCGCGTCGGCTCGCGGGTCGGTCCAGCAGGCGGTAACGCCGACTGGCAACAGATCTCCGGCATTGCCGCACTCAGCGCGGAGGGTGAACACGAGATCGATCTCGTCGCCGGCGGCGAGGTCGCCGATGGCGACGTCGAGCGCGTCGCCACGGATCTCGTGCGGGAACGCGGAGACAAGCTCGGCATCGACTCCTGGCGGGAGGACGACCGTGATTGTCAGCCCGGTCGCGGCGACGCTGAATAGCTCCTGTAGCTCCTGCGCGAAGAACGAGCGCAACCCCTCCGGGCCGGCTACGTATTGGAAGTTGCCGCCCCCCGCTTCCGCCATCGCGCTGAGCAGTCCCTCGTCGAAGTCCTGTCCGACGCCGACCGTGGTTGTGGCGATGCCGCGCCGCCGCAGCTCGCCCGCGTGCCGAGCGAGCACCCCTGGATCGAGAATGCCGACATTCGCCAAGCCATCGGTAAGCAGGATGACGCGCCGGATTCGCGTTGCCGAGGAGTCCCCGCTGGCGACCAGCGTCGCCTCGGCGAGTTGCTGGCAACCAGCGACCCACCCTCCGGAGAGGTAAGTCGAGCTACCTGGATCGACGCCGTGCAGCGCCAGCCGCAGACTCGCCTTGAGCCGGGGCGTCGCCGGCGCCAGGGACTGCACGACATCGACCTCATCGTCGTAGACGACCAGTGCCGCGCGATCCGCATCCCGCAGCCTGGCCACGGCCAGATCGACCCCCTCCTTGGCGAGGTCCAATTTGCCGCCCCGCATCGACCCGGAGCGATCGAGGACAAATGCGACGTCGAGGGGCGCGGCCCGACTCGTCTCGGACTCATTCTCGGTGGCGGCGTTGATCCGCACCAGCAGCGTCACCTCGCCCCCACTTGCCGCGACTAGTGGCTTCTCCCACCGCGCCTCGACGTGAGGAGTATTGCTCAGGCCCGTGGTCTCCGAGTGGCCGTTCTCGGCGTGTTCGCGTGGAGTGGAGTCGTTCGTCATTGTTGTGCCCCTTTTCTTTCGAGACCGGCTGCTCCAGTATCGTCAGTGCCAGGTGCCGGTAACAGTGCCGCCTCCCGTCAACGCGACTGTCGACTTGATGGACCACGGAACCTGAGGTGAACTCGATGCTTTACGGTCGTGTCGTAATTGACTGCGCCGAGAAAGTGACGAGGACTGGTTCGCCGCTGTAATGTTGTTCGCTCTGTAGCGTCAGCTGAAAACCTTTCGCGCCCAGCGGACGAGCCAGTCGATGCGATCGCGA
>JAICRA010000190.1 GCA_025937615.1 Thermomicrobiales bacterium
TCTCCCATCTGGGAGTGAAACATCTGGACATGCCGTATACGCCGGAGCGCGTCTGGCGCGCTATGCACGTGCAGAACGCGACGGCCTGAGAGCGCGACAGACGAGGGAGGGATTACGGTGTTCCCAAACCAGTTCGACTACCACAGACCGGAGAGCGTAGAGGCGGCCGTGAGCCTTCTAGCGGCGGATCCCGATGCGAAGCTGCTGGCCGGCGGGCACTCTCTCTTGCCCGCGATGAAGCTGCGCCTCGCGTCACCATCGACGCTGGTCGACCTTGGCGGAATCGGCGGGCTCGTCGGGATTGACGCGTCGGGAAAGATCACCATCGGGGCAATGACGACCTACGCGATGCTCCGTGACTCGCGCGAGCTGAGCCGCGTGCTGCCGATGCTGACAGAGGCAGCCGATAACGTTGGCGACCCGGCCGTACAATCGCGAGGCACGCTTGGCGGGGCGCTTGCGCACTCCGATCCCGCTGCCGATTTCACCGCCATCTTCCTGGCATTGAATGGCAGCGTGGACGTCACTGGCTCTCAGGGCTCTCGCACAATCGCGGCGGACGATTTCTTCGTCGATCTGTTCACGACTGCCCTGCAGCCAGAGGAGATCATCACCTCGATCTCGTTCCAGGCGCCGGCACCGGGCACCGGCGCGGCATACGAGAAATTCCGTCACCCCGCGTCGGGTTACGCAGTGGTCGGAGTCGCGGCTGTGGTCGGCGGCGGCTCAGGTGGTACGGTCGATTGGGCGCGGATCGCCGTCACCGGGGCGACGAGCAAGGCAACGCGCGCTACGAATGCCGAACAGGCCATCGTCGGAAAAAATCTCGACGCCGATTCGATCGCGGCGGCGGCCGCGGTGGCCGGGGATGGGCTGGAGATCAACGGCGACCATTTCGCGTCGGAAGATTATCGAAGGCATCTCGTCGGCGTGCTGACGGGCCGCGCCCTTACCCGGGCTGCCGCGTCCAGGTGACCTCAGAGTAGGGATGTGCAAACGAGGCGCCGGTGCTCCGGCGCCTCGTTTTCGTTTCTGTGCACGCCACGTCAGGCTGTTGCTGCTGCCAGCGGTTGAGATCGTCTCCCGACTCCGGAGCTGGCCAGATCTCGCAGGCAGGACGCTGTCTGGCGAAGACCCTCCGCGAAGATTTTGGGGTCGTTACCGACGCCGATGCGCAGATACCCCTCGTAGCCGAACGCGGAGCCTGGAGCCAACATGACGCTGTAGTCCTCGGCGAGATGGTTAGCCAGCTCCAGCGACGGGAGATCGAGGTGGTACTTCATCAAGGCCAAAATGCCGCCTCGAGGCGGCGTCCAGGAGACGAGATCCGCGTTCTCCGCGAACCAGCGCGCGGCAAACGGAAGATTCTCGGCAACGATCCGCCGGGTGCGCTCCACGATCTGGTCGCGATGGCCAAAGGCGGTTACCGCTAGCGCGTCGTTCAACTTGCCAGGGCTGAGACTGATGTAATCGCGCAGCCCCCAGCAGCGCCGCACGACGTCCGCCGGCGCCGCAATCCAGCCGATGCGCAAACCGGGCAGGCCAAACGGCTTTGAAAAGGTACCCGTGCTGATGGCGCGCGGACCGAGGTCTCGCATCGGTGGGGCAAGGGGAGGACTCCCCGGCAGATCGAGCCAGCGATAGGCTTCGTCACTGAGAACCCAGGCATCAAGCTCCTCCGCTAATGCATAGATCTCCCTGAGCTGCTCCTCCGACAGCATCGCTCCGGTGGGATTGTGCGGAGTGTTGACGACGATCATCCGGGTCCTGGGCGTCGCAAGCGCACGCAGATCATCCAGTTCGAAGTGGAACCCTCCTTCATCGCGGAGCTTCCAGAGAGCGACTTCGCACCCAATGGCTTTGGCCACACTATGGAGCTGCTGGTAGGCGGGACTGACCGCCACGATCCGGTCCCCCGCTGAAAGCAGCTCGTTGAAGAGCAGGAAATTCGCTTCAATGGCGCCGGTCGTCACCAGAATATCGTCGGGCGAGGTGTTCTCATAGGTGGCCGCTATCAGCCCGCGAAGCTCGGCGCTGCCGCATGCCTCGCTGTATCCCAGCCGTAGATCGAGCAGCCGGTCCAACTCGCTCTCGCGTTCCTCAGGCGGCAGCAAATCAAGGACTTCACGGACGGACATGGGAAAGATGCCGCTCTCGGCAATATCCCACCTGACATTGACCTCGTATTTGGTCATCCAGCGCTCGAGCTGAAACGATTCGATCCTCACCCGGATGTGCCCTTTCTCGCTGTTCGGTCGTAGTCCACCGGCATCGTACCCGCTGGCGTGACTTGACGCCTTTGCTCCCGGTTCCTACGATCCCGGTCGACAGCAGTGGCCGGGTGACCAAGGAGAAATAGGATGGCGGTGGGGGTACAGGTTTCCTCAGCCCTCGATTCGCGCGCTCGTTCCGAAGTCGAAGCGGACGTGATTGCCGACTACCGAGCAACCTCGCCCCGCTCCGCCGCTCTCCATGAGGCGGCGCGACGGGTCATGCCGGGTGGCGATACTCGCACCGTGGCATTTCACGCGCCATACCCGCTGGTGATCACCGGCGGACAGGGTTGTCGCATCCACGATGCCGACGGTCGCACATACATCGATCTCCTCAACAACTACACCTCCCTGATCCATGGCCATGCTCACCCGGCGGTCGTCGCCGCCGTGTCGGAACGGCTTCCCCACGGCACGGCATTTCCGGCGCCGAATGAGGCGCAAACTCGATTGGCGGAGATCATCGTCGAGCGCGTCGCCTCGGTTGATCTGGTGCGCTTTTGCAACTCCGGTTCTGAGGCGGTCATGAACGCGCTCCGCGCGGCGCGCGCGTTCACCGGTCGCGACCTCATCGTCAAGATGGAGGGGGGCTACCACGGAACGTACGACGATGTGGAGGTGAGCGTGCGCCCGGATCCATGCGACCCGGCGTCCGGTCCTAATCATGCCCCGGTTGGCGTGCTGGGCACCCGCGGCGTGCCGGCCAACACGTCCGACAATGTGCTCGTTACTCCTTTGAACGACATCGACGCCGTGGAGCGTCTCATGCGGGAACGCGGTCAGGAGGTCGCCGCGGTGATCGTCGAGCCGGTGCTCGGTTCAGCCGGCATGCTCCCCGCGGATCAGGCATTTCTGGAATCGCTCAGGGTCCTCACCCTGGAACATGATGCGCTGCTGATTTTCGATGAGGTGATGAGCTTTCGACTCGAACCGGGCGGCATGCAGCAGCACTACCGCGTGCGCCCGGATCTGACCACGTTCGCCAAGATCATCGGTGGCGGGTTTCCGGTTGGCGGGTTTGGCGGTCGCGCCAGTGTCATGGAGCAATTCGACCCATTGCGCCCGGCTCCACTCTGGCAATCAGGCACGTTCAACGGCAACCTGATCACGATGGTGGCGGGCGTCGCGGCGATGGAGGCGTATACGCCGGGGGAGGTCGCTCGGATCAACGCGCTGGGTGAACGCCTGCGCGACGGGTTGCGCACCGCTCTCCAGGATGCACACGTGCCGGCGGCTGTGACGGGCTATGGTTCGTTCGCCGGAGTCCATCTCGGCCCGACAGCGGTTCGGACCTACCGCGATGCGGCGCTCTCTGATAAAGCCCTCAACCGGCTCTTGCACCTCGCGCTGCTGCTCGAGGGAATCTTCGTCGCGCCGCGGCTGAGCATGTGCACGTCGACCCCCATGGACGATGCGACGATCGACGAGGTAGTGGCCGGTTTCCGGCGCGTGATCGATGCTATCCGCCCCGCGCTGGTTGCCTGAGGCTGCTCTTCAGGTCGTCCCCGGATTCGGATGGCCTCGCCCTTGCTAGGCTGTTCCTGAGTCAGGCGGCCTCGTCATCTCAATCGTCCCCGCCGTCGACGGTGCATGGTGTGGCGGGTCGCGCGACCCGCGGGCGCCAGGCGGAGGGCCAGAACGTGAGCGCGGGCCGACAAGCTGTCA
>JAICRA010000356.1 GCA_025937615.1 Thermomicrobiales bacterium
CGGGCGGAGCGACCAGCGGCTCAGGAAACCTGGCGAGGGTTTCCGCCTCCAGCGCCTCGCGATCTCCGGCGATGAGCGCTTCGATCGCCTCGATCGTCAGCGGCCGGAACTCGAGGCGCGGCGAGGCGGACGGGGGCAACGGCATCAGATCCGCGCCGCTCCGTTGGTCATCACCTTGACCGTGTAGAGAGAAGTCGTGCCGCAGATGAAGAGATGGTTGCGCTTGGCACCGCCGAACTCGACGTTGGCGACAACCTCAGGGACGAGAACCTTACCGATCATGGTCCCGTCGGAGTCGAAGACATGGACGCCATCGGCGGCACTGGTCCAGACCCGGCCCTCGACGTCGAGCCGGAAGCCATCGAAGAACCCGGCCGTGCACGTGGCGAAGACCTCGCCTCCGGAGAGGGTGGAATCATCGTTGACGGTGAAGCGGCGGATGTGGCGGGGACCGTCCGACGCGTGCGTAGCGCCGGTGTCGGAGACATAGAGGAAGCGCTCGTCCGGCGAGAAGGCAATGCCGTTCGGCCGGGCGAAATCGTCGGCGACGATGCGGATATCACCGGTGGCGGGGTCGACCCGGAAGACGTGGCAGCCGTCGAGTTCCATCTCAGAACGGTGCCCCTCATAGTCCGACTCAATGCCGTAGGCGGGGTCGGTGAACCAGATGGAATCATCCGACTTGACGACGACGTCGTTCGGGCTGTTGAGGCGCTTGCCCTCGTAGCTATCGGCGATAGTGATGACTGTACCGTCGAACTCGGTGCGGCTCACGCGTCGCCCGCCGTGCTCGCAGCTGATGAGGCGCCCCTGGCGATCGACGGTGTTGCCGTTGGTGTAGCCGGCCGGGTGGCGAAAGACGCCGACGGAGCCGCTGGACTCGTCCCAGCGGAGCTGGCGATCGTTCGGGATATCGCTCCAGACGAGTGAGCGCCAGACCGGCGACCAGGTTGGTCCCTCCGCCCAAGCGCAGCCCTCGAAGAGCTTGTGGACACGGGCGGTGGGATTGATGCACTTGCTGAACCTGGGGTCGAGAAACGCAAACTCGTCCGCGGCCATGCCATCGCCTTTCACGCTCGCCGTCTCTTTCGCGCGCGATACGGTAGCACGGGTGATAGGACGATGCGCCGCAGGTCAGGAGCGCAGGTTTCCGGATTGTGATGAGTGATGTCGGCATGCCAGCGCCGTCGGAGACCAGTGACCTAGGAACTGCTGTCGCTCATCTCAACGCACGTCGTAGCCGAGGGAGCGGATGGTATCCCGGTGATGCTGGCGGAAGACCGCGAGGGTCGTTTCGTCGAGATGCTGGCGAGAATCGCCAACAGTGGCGGCGCGGACCTGCCATTCGAACTTCGGCTTCATCTGCCGCATGTTCTCGGATCGACATTCCTCGATCGCCGTCTTGATCCGCTCCTGGTCCACGGGCTGGATCTGGTCGGTGGCCCGAGTGAGCTCGGCGACTGGATCGTTGTGCAGACCCTCGTACCTCACCACGACCGCGCGTCCGCTCTGCAGCCAGCCGTTCGCGTGGGCGATATTGTTGCTGAAGGTCTCGGCAATATAGGTGTGGACGACAGGGTCATTGAGCGGTCGGCCAGCGAGCACATTGCGTTTGTGTGGTCGCTTCCGACCGTGCCCGCGAGCGACACGCTCCTGGACCCAGTGATAGTAGGAGACGAATACGTCATACGGATCCCGGACGATGGTTACGAGATGGGCCGGTGCGGTTTCGAGGACGTCGCAGAGGCGATCGGAAAAGCGGCAATGTTGAAAATAGATGCTATTGTCGGGAAAGTCACCGCGCTCGATCCAA
>JAICRA010000185.1 GCA_025937615.1 Thermomicrobiales bacterium
GGCGGCGATCATGCGGATCAATACCGCCACCAGCAGCACCGGCATCAGCAGCGGCAGCGTTACGGTCCAGAACACCTGCCAGCGGTTGGCTCCATCGACTGCTGCCGCCTCGATCGGATCACGCGGCAGCGCGGTCAGCCCGGCCAGGATGATGACGATCATGAGCGAGGTCTCGTGCCAGACATCGACCCCGACGATCGTCGGCATGGCGGTCGCCTGCCCCGACAGCCACTCCTGTTTAGGCAGCCCGGCCAGTCCCAACGCCCAGTTCACCGCACCGAGGTCCGCGTGCAGGAGGAGCCGCCAGATCAGCCCGACCGCGATCGGACTGACGAGCAGCGGAATGAGGAGGATGGCCAGGTAGACGTTGCGGAAGCGCAGCCCCGGCTGGTTGAGCAGCAGGGAAAGTCCCAACGCGACTATCAGTTCGATTGCAACGACGCTGACCGCGAGCACGACCGTGTTCCTGGCAGCGTTCGCGATCAACTCGTCGCCGACGGTCCGCGCGTAGTTCTCGATGCCCGTAAATGCCCCGATTCCCCCCTCGGTCAGGTCGTAGTCGTGGGTCGAGACGTAGAGCGCAAACGCCAGGGGGAAGGCCACCACCAGGAGCAGCGCCAGGACCGTGGGCAGCGTCATCCCATAACGGAACGCGCTATCAGGCGAGCCGCGCCACCGGCGGGACTTCGCTGTCGCGAAGTCCCGCCGTGGCAGGGCACCCCCGATGATCTGCTCGCTAGCCATGCACCGGCTCTATTGCCCTATCTGTCCAAACGCACTACAGCAGTTCGGCCAGTTCCGCCGCGGCCGCGTCCATCGCCTCTTGCGCGGTCGCCCCGCCCGCTACCGCTTCGGCGAGGTGGCGACCCACGATCTCGACCAGTTGCGTTTGCTTCGTCACCGCAGGCAGCCCCTTGCCTTCGGTGATCATCTCGCCCGCTTGCGGCAGCCAGGGGTACTTGGCCAGGATCTCGTCATCCTCGTACGGCGCCATTTGCGTGGGCAAGCTGCCGGCCAGAGCACGTCGGCGGGCCACGTCTGGCGACTCGACCCAGCGCACGAACTCCCACCCCGCATCCGGATTCGGCGAGCTGATTGGGATACCCCAGCCCCAGGCGCCGCTCAGCCCGGTGCCCCCTGGCATGACGGCAGCTTTGTTCTTCCCCCGTGCCACAGCTTCCTCGTCGCCGTCGACGACGGCGAGCATCCACATGAAGCTGACCGAGCTGAAGGCGCGACCCTGGCTGTAGACCGCGATCGAGTCATCGTAGTTGGCGCTGGCCGCGCCTGGCTGCGCGGCGTTGTTGACGCAGTCGATGTAGAGCTCAGCGGCTCGGACGCCGGTCTCGTCGTTGATCGCCGGCGCGGTGAGGTCGGCGTTGTAATAGTCACCGCCGGAGCTGTAGAGGAAGTTGCAGAACTCCATCACGATCGGGTCGACTTGCTGCGCGGTCATCGCAGCGCCGTAGAGCTCCTCGCCCTTCCACTCCGTGATCGCCTTGGCAAGCTCGACGTAGCTCTCGACGCTGTCCGGGATGGTCAGATCCATTCCCGTCGCCGCGTTGAACTCCTCCTTGAACGCCTCGTCGTTGAGGAGATCATCACGGTAGATCAGCCCCATGGGGTAGGCATAGAACGGCACGTACCAGGTCTTGCCGTCTGCCTGGGAGACGATGTCCAGCGTCGCCGGAATGTAGCGATCGAGCGCGATCGCGCCGCCACTGTCCGTGATTCGCTGCCCGAGATCTTCCATCCATCCCGACCGCGCAAACTCATAGACCCAGTAGAAGTCAACCTCGAGCACGTCGTAGGTGCCATTTCCTGGACCGGCCGCCAGTTGCGGTACGAGCTTCTCGTGCATCACGCCGTAACCGACTTTCTCGAAGTTGACGGTGATGCCGGTCAGCTCGGTGAACTCGGGGAGCATGTCTTCGATGATCTGCGTTTCGAGGAGATCCTCCATCAGGAGATTGATCGTCGTTCCCTCGTAATCACGCGAGAACGCGATCTCCTCCTGCGCCGAAGTACCTCGGCCGAGATGAAGCCCGGAGCCGAGCGCCAGCGCGGCCGCCCCGGACCTCTGCAAGAGCCGGCGGCGATCGAAACGCCGTTCACGCACAATTCCACGACCACTACGTCCCATTGCGACCTCCTACGCTTTTCGCCGCGACTTTGCGGCGTGCGGTTCGCCTCTTCCAGCGCAATCTGAAAGGTGTAATCCCTGTCAGGTCTCGGCGTACGAGATGAACTCCAGCAGCGACCCATCCGGATCCCGGAAATAGACGCTCATCCCGACGCCACGTGCCCCTCGTCGTTCCACTGGACCCAGCTCCACCGGTACTCCATGTCGCGTTAGGTGCGTCTCGGCCGCGGTGACTGGCCCCGACCACACGAAGCAGAGATCGCTACCACCCGGCGGGACCGGCAAGCGCGCGACTGGATGGGCCTCGACACCCGGCCCATGGACGTTGAGTTGTATCTTGCCGAAACGATACACCCAACCCCCGCCAGCCGGCACGATCTCCGCCCCGAGGACCTCACGATAGAACGTGTTGGAGCGCTTCCAGTCCGTGATGTGAATAACGCAGTGATCGAGCTGCAGAGGAGGTGTTGCGGCTCGAGGCGGGGTCATTTGACGGCGCCAAAGGTGAGCCCGCGCACCAGGAACCGCTGGATCACCCAGGTCAACGCCACGATCGGCGCGATCATCGTCACCGCCGCAGCACAAATAGCCCCGATCTGGTCTCCCTGTGATGACATCAGCCCCGCCAGCGCCACGGGAAGCGTCTTCGAGCCACGGCCCGTCAACACCAGGGCAAAGAGAAACTCATTCCAGGAGAGGACGAAGGCAAAGACCCCGGCCGCTAGCATGCCCGGTAGCGACAGCGGGACGATGATGCGCCAGAAAGCCCCAAGGCGGCCGCTGCCGTCGACCAACGCCGCCTCTTCCAGCTCGCGGGGAATGCCCTGGAAGAAGCCGATGAGGATCCAGACCACGAACGGCAGGTTGAACGACAGGTAGACCAGCGCCAGCGCCCACCCCCGGTCGAGCAGGCCAAACCGCTGCGCCAGCAAATAAAACGGGATGATCAGCACCACTGGCGGCAGCATTTGCGTTCCGAGCACGGTGAGACTGAACGGCTGCCCTCCGGTGCGGAACCGGGCAATGGAGTAGGCCGCCAGCGAGCCGATGGCGAGACTGAAGGCGGCCGAGGCCAGACCGATCCAGAGCGAGTTCCAGAAATACTTGAGAAACGTCTCTTCGGCAAAGATCTTCACGTAATTGTCGAGTGTCGGCACGAAAAGCAAGGTGGCCGGATCGTACGCGATGCGGCGGTTAGCGAATGACGTTCGTGCCGTCCAGAGAATGGGCAGCAGGATGGTGAGGCAGGCGACGACCAGGACCAGATGGGTCAGCGCGGTGGCAAGATCAACGCCGCGGCTCGTGCGTGCCGGTCCGCTCCCGGGCGCGGGATACCCGGTCGCGCTCACGCTGCCGCACCCCGGCCCTCAGGCATGCCGTTCCGCGATTCACCTGCAGCACTCGTCATGTCCGAAAGCCTATGCACCGCTCCAACTGCTGTCAATGAATCGCTCCGCCATTCGGAGCGTGAAAGCGATCATTGCCTGGCTCCGTTTGGCGCATCCCCGGCGGCCGGGTATCGTTTCTCGGCGCATCTCGCGAGGTCAACCCAGGGACGGAAGTGGGCAGGCACGGCATGGCAGACGCCGATGTCATCATCGAGAACGGGACGATCGTTATCGAAGGCGGCGTGTTCCCAGCGGACGTCGTCATCGCGGACGAGCGAATCGCCGCGCTGACACTCGACGCAAGCGACTGGTCGGCCGCGGATCGAATCGACGCCACTGGACTCTGGCTCATTCCAGGCGGCATCGACACCCACACCCACTTCGAGGAACCCGATCCCCGTCTGCTTGAAGGATTCGCCTCTGGCGGCGCGGGCGCGGGCGCCGGTGGGATTACGA
>JAICRA010000262.1 GCA_025937615.1 Thermomicrobiales bacterium
CCGTCGGCCCAGGACGCAGTCTGGGCGGTTGGGCGTGCGGACTCGTCGACATCCGATAAGCCGGGGTTATGGCCCCCAAGCGTCCGAGGTCATCCCGAGGGCGCCGCCATGACCAGCGGCTGCCTTGCCCGCACGCCGATCCACGTTCCGTCGTAGTCCCGACTGCGCTCCTACGGCACGTGGAACTCGATGGACTCGAGGATTGGCATGGCCTCTTCGACGACGCTGTCGAAGCGAGACTCGGGCGCTTTGATCGCGATCGCGAGGATCCCGTAAGACGATCCCTCGGGAGCGTCGAGTAGATAGAGGCGGATCCGGCTGCCCCCGTCAATCCAGAGCAGGCGCGGGATTGAGTTGATTTCGTACGTCAGCACACGTGTGGCTGGGTTGCCTTCGCAGCTCGCACCTGGCGCAAGGGTGACCTCCATACTCAGGGCCGCGCGACCCGCGAGCGTCACCGCCACCGGCGCAGTAGCCACGAGGTCGGCGTGGGATGAGATCGCCCGGGCGAGCGCTTCCGCATCGCTTGCTCTTTCGCCGGAAAAGCAATCTCCAGTGGCTGGCCGTGGGTCATCGATGAGATAGATCTGCTCGTCGCTGGGTGAGAGTCTGTCCCGTCGCAAGGCCGACCAGTGATCCAGGTCGTCCGCTCTCCACGGGAGCGCTGCCGTGACGGAGACCTGGCCGTCGAAGAACTCGTACGTCGTGGGTAGCGGCTCGCCGTTCTCCGTCGTGTCCGTGGCGGAGTGCGCGAGGTCGCCGTCGTCGCGCACGGAGATTGGTTGTTCGACCACCGTATCCCCGCCCACGGCAAACATCCGGATCACGTACTCCATGCGCGCATAGGGCCAGCTTGGCCCACCTACCCGCTCGATCTCGAAGCGTTCGTACCGTGCCCCAGCGGTCGTCGCGTACAGGAGCGGCACCTGTGCTTGTGGATCAGTCGAATGGAAAGCCGTGACGTAGCCCTCGGCGCCTTCGCCGTCGACCCGAGCCTGGGCAAACGCTTGGAGTTTTGCCTCGGCCTCCGCTTGGTCTAACTCAGGGTCTGCCTGCGCGAATGGCGCTGTCCTGCTCCAGCGGCTCACCACCCAGATCCCGTCGCTGGCTTGGCGGACGAGCTGGGCGAGGTCGAGGCTTACCGACTCGTAGCGGAGGTCGTCGAGCGTCGGCGCGCACGGCTCGTCCGGGTAGAGCGGGTTTGTGCGACCCGGTTCGCACCGAAGGTAGCGCTGGTCGTAGTTGGTGTCGTAATAGCCGTCGCGGGCCATCCCCTCGAAGGGGTTCAACACGTACGCCTCCCAGCCCAGCACCTCACGGAGGAACCTGTCGACGATTTCGATCTGCCCAGCGTCGCTGGTCCACGTGTCGTCGGTGAAGAGCTGCAGGTCGACCTGCCACGTGTAGTCGGGGTCGCCAGCGTCCGCGCGCTCCTGGGCGGCACGCACCTCTTCCAGGGTTGACTGCGGCCACATCGAGACTGAAATCGACGGCTGGGACGTTGCCGTTGGCGTGACCGTCGGCGTCGGTGCCCGCGAGCCGGTGGGCTCGCCTACTCCCGGCTGGTTCGGCAGATTGCGCAGGATCCCGACGCCGACGACTGTGATCACGACAGCGGCCGCGGCGGCGGCGAACGCGATCGAGGGCCGTCCAATCCTGGGCCAGCTCAGGCGACCGCGGCCGTAACCGCGAACGTTTCGCGCGGCCTCGACGGCTTCTGCCACGGCTTCGCGGCGAGGCGGTCGCGCGGCAGGCGCGGCGTACGCACGCAGCTGTTTGGCGATGCGGTCTTCGAAGGTGCGCGTCTCAGTCATCGCCAAGTTCCATTCGCATCTTGTCGAGCAGCCGAGCCAGCCTGGCCCGCGTGCCCGAAGGTGAAAGGCCCGTTGCACGGGCAAGCTCGTTCGAGTCAAAGCCAGCGACGTAGCGCAGCGCGAGAAGCGCGCGGTCGTCCGGACTCAGCCTCGCGAGCGCGTTCTTCAAATCGATTTCCGAGTCCCGATCACGGGAGTGGGCCGGCTGATCAGTCGGCGGTACGGCGATCTCGCGAACCATGCGACGCCGGCGGGCTCGAGCCATCTGCCTTGCCTGGTTCGCGGCGATCGAGATCAACCAGGATCGGAGGCGCTCCGGATCGCGCAGGCGGCCGAGCGTGCGCCACGCGATCGGCCAGGCGGCGGCGACGGCCTCATCCGCCAGCTCCAGATCGCCGACGACAACAAGACAGACCCGCGCCATGTCGCTGCTGAAGGTCTCGACGATCCACGCAAACGCGCCCTCGTCGCCGGCCAGCGCGCGTTGAAGCCGCTCCTCGTGGGAGATGCCCAGCGCCACGTCCGACGCGATCGCGATGCTCATACCCCACTGTTGCCGCTCAGCGTCGCTCTGATTCGATCGAATTCTCACTATTCATGAAACGAGAACGGGCGCGTCCCGTTAAGGACGCGCCCGCGTGTCAACCGGACGCCGACGTGACGAAGGCCCCGCCGGCGTCCCGATTTCAGGTTCTGCTACGGACGAAGCTCGACGGTTCCCTCGATTGGCTCCAGCGCACCATCTCCGATTGCGGTCGTGAAGTGCTGGCCGATGATCTCATCGAGAAATTCCATGCAGCTGGCCGCCGACGCGGCGTCGCTCCCGAATGCGAAGACCGCGTGCCCGGGCGATCCAGGCTTAAGGACGATCGCGGTGAAGTCGCCCTTCGTCGCCCAGCTGGCATTCGATTCCGTCGTGTCGCCGGCAATCAGGATCCTGCCGTCCTCGGCGGTCCGAGCGCACGTGAGGTCGACGGCGAAGAGCGGGGCGTTGGCATCGCCCACGGTCATCGTTCCCGTCACGCCGTCCCCATCTCCAGTCGCATCGAGCTCGACCGGCTCGCCTTTGGCTTTGAAGGTGCCCGCTGCAAGCAGCGTCGGGCTCGGCGACTGCGCGATCGTCGGCTCCCCGCCGGCGCCGCCGCTGCCCGATAGGGGCTGGCAGCCGGCGACTGCCACCAC
>JAICRA010000390.1 GCA_025937615.1 Thermomicrobiales bacterium
CAGTTCCACGGCGAGCCGGAATGCAGATCGTGCGGCGCCTTCGGGGTCGCCGCGCTCGAGGAAGATCCGATGCGCCCGTTCCCAAACAGCCTCGCTCTCGTCCCGCCCCATGAGGTAGGCGGCTGTCGCGAATCGTTCGAGGTCTTCGGGTTCTAGCGGGGCCTCCCGATCGGCGGCATCGAAGAGGCGATACGAGTCCGCCCATGTGTGCTGCTCGAAGGACTGCCGGGCACGCGCGAGCAGGTGGATGTCACTCATGCGCCTGTGGAGAATGGTAGATCGTTCGGGGGCACCACGGGACGTCTTGCGAAAAAGCCGGATGACGGGATGAGTCGGTAATCCGTTTGTCCTTTATCGGCCAGCGCGCCTCCAACTAGAATCAAGCTCGACCCATGGCCTTGTTAGCTGGCGCGCGACACGGGTCGTACGAGATTCTCTCCATCCTCGGCGCGGGCGGAATGGGCGAAGTGTATCGGGCGCGCGACACACGCCTCGATCGCGATGTCGCGATCAAGATTCTGCCCGAGAGCCTGGCGGCTGATCCGGAGCGAATCGCGCGGTTCGAGCGTGAAGCGAAGACCCTAGCCGCCCTCAACCATTCGAACATCGCGCACATTCATGGGCTCGAAGACGCAAACGGCATCCGCGCGCTCGTGATGGAGCTGGTCGAGGGGTCGACGCTGGCGGATCGGATCGCACACGGCCCCATTGCGATAGATGAGACGCTGGCGATCGCCAAGCAGATTGCGGACGCGCTCGAGGCAGCGCACGAACAAGGCATCATCCACCGAGATCTGAAACCAGCGAACATCAAGGTGCGGCCAGACGGTACGGTGAAGGTGCTCGACTTCGGCTTAGCCAAGGCATTGGAGACCGCGCAACATCCGAGCAACGCATCACAGTCGTCGACGATCACCAGTCCAGCGATTACCCGCATGGGCGTCATTCTTGGCACCCCCGCCTACATGAGCCCGGAGCAGGCGCGCGGGCAGGCGGTGGACAAGCGCACCGACATCTGGGCGTTCGGTTGCGTGCTGTTCGAAATGTTGACTGGGCAGGCCGTGTTCGCAGGCGAGACCAAATCCGACACCATTGCGCGTGTGCTCGAGCGCGAGCCGGACTGGGAACGTTTGCCCGGCACCACGCCCGCGAACATGCGGCGACTCCTCCGCCGCTGTCTCGAGAAGGATCCAAAGCAGCGCCTGCGCGACATCGGCGATGCGCGATTCGAGCTGCAAGAAACGCTCGCGCCAGCTCCCGACGGCGACCGCGTGACCGGACCATCCCGTTCAGCGCTGATTGGCATGGCGGCCGGCCTAGTCGTCGTTACGGCCGTCACGGTGGGCGTGGCGATGTGGCGTCTCAGGCCAGCCGAACGGGGCGCCGTCACTCGCTTCTCGCACGTGCTCGCCGAGGACACGCCCGTTACCGAGTTGTCCCGATCGCTCATCGCGATCGCCCCCGACGGGTCGTCGCTCGTGTATGCGGCCGGCAGACGACTGTATCACCGCGCACTCAATGAGTTGCGTGCCGATGCGATTCGGGGGAGCGAC
>JAICRA010000291.1 GCA_025937615.1 Thermomicrobiales bacterium
GCCGTGCGACGCAACTCGCGGCGAGATGGGAAATGGAACCAATCTGGCAGGTGCGATGGCGACCTCGAGGCCGTAATCGCCGTCTATCGCGGCGTGCAGGGCACGGCAAGCGACGCGGTCGAGACCGACCGCGGCCCGAGACGGGGCGGAAGCGCTGATTCGCAGAAGCCGCAATCGTTCCCCTAGACGTGCAATTGCTGCCTCGGCCTCCCAGGTGGGGTCGAACGGGCCCGCCAGATCGACCGCGACCGAGAGATCCCATTCTTCGGCAAACCGCCTGATCCCACCCAATTGCACGAGGTGCGGACGCCCACCTTTGAGCCCAATTGAAGGCAGGCCAAGCACGACTTGCCACGTCTGGGTCAACCACCCCGCGGGTTCCAAATATCGTGTCAGCTCATGGAGTGTGGCGCCCATGGGAAGGGCCACGACGACGGATGGCGCCGCATCTGGTTGGCGCTCGCTAATTCTCTGCAAAAGGGAGCGGCTGCGTTGCGAACGCAGTTCATTAGCTGGCAACCATAGAGAGCTGATCGGCACGTATATATCGTCGGCGACTTCGACTCGTGCGGCGAGCCATCCACCAAGAGCGGACGTCGCGTCGACATCCAGGCTACCAATACCAGCCTGGGCAGCCACCCGTTGCACCAACCACCCGGGTAGCATTGTTCTCCGAGAAGAGAAACTGACGGCTATCGAGGATGTCTGAACCTGGCGCGACATGTTGGCGCTCTCTGGATTGTGCGTCGGTGATCACGCACGACGCCGAAGTGGGAGACAGAGACCTGAGTCTATCACTGCCGCTCCCCGGGCTCAAACATTAATCTGTCCGCCAGCTCACGGATAATCCGCGTGTGGCGAGCTCCACGGGTCCGCCGAACGCCGCTGACGCTTCCCTGACCGATCGGAACGGGTCGTTTTCCGCCCAGAGATGGGATAGCACGAGAGTGGTCGCACCAGCGTCACGCGCCAGTGCCCCTGCTTCTGCCGGGGTCATGTGGCCGCGGGATGCGTATGACTCGTGCGAGCCGTCGGTAGCGGTGCCCTCGGCGACTACGACGTCCGAGCCTGCGGCTGCACTGGCGAGGTTTGCCGCAGGGCCTGTGTCCGCGGTGTAAAAGAGGTCGTCATCGACGCCATTTGAAATGCGCATTGCCCAGCAGGGCACATAGTGGACCGTCGGATGGAAACGGAACTCGAGTTCGCCGATTTTCAGTAACGCATCTGGCTCGTATTCATGGACATCGAACACCGAAAGGAATTCGCCGCCTTCGGGCGCGTCGGAGATCGCGCCCGCCAACCGGTCGAGAAGAGCACCCCCGCCGGGTGGCAGCCAAAGCGGAACTCGCCGCTGCGCCGGGACGGGGTTGTAGGCAAGCGCGTAGCGAAGCGTAAGCACGTCGAGAAAATGGTCGAGATGGCAGTGCGAGACCACCACACCGTCAATCGCCCGGTAGTCGACATGGCGGCGTAGCTCCGGAAACGTGCCGGGGCCAAGATCCATGACGACCTGGGTAGGCCCGCTCTCGACGAGGTAGCCGCTGCACCCCTGTCCTGGGTTTGGTCCGGCTGCACTGCCCCCCAGTACCGTGAGCTTCATCCGTTCCAGTTCCTCTCAACTCACGATTGACGCGGCTCGCTGGCCGCATTTTGACAGAGACACGGCGACACGGCTCTTTTGACGGTGCCGTGCCGAGATGCCTATACTCTCCCGGACACACGCGAAGAGGGAATTCGTGACGCAACCCATGACCAGATGCTCGACGGCACGGCCGTCTCCCGGACCCAACAGGACCGCGAGGCGGTTTTTTTCTGTGCGTGCATGAAGGTCAGGAGGGGTTTGCTTCTTCGCGGAGGGCACGTCGTCGACCCAACAAGCGCCCTGGATCGGGTGGCGGATGTGCGCGTTGATGACGGCGTGATTGCGGCGGTCGGTGCTCTCGATCCGCAACCAGGCGAGCGTGTCGTCGACGTGAGTGGACTGGTCGTGGCTCCGGGACTGATCGATGTTCACGTCCATCTGCGGGAACCGGGGCACGAATGGAAAGAGACGATTGGATCCGGGACCGCCGCCGCTGCAGCGGGCGGGTTCACGACAGTGTTCTGCATGCCGAATACAGTTCCGGCGCTCGACTCCGTGGTTGCGCTCGAGGAGCTAAAGCGCCGTTTCGAGCGCGATGCGCTGGTTCGAGTGCGGCCAATTGCTGCAATAAGTGAAAATCGTCGCGGTGACCGCCCGGTCGATTTCGAGGCGCTGGTCGCGGCCGGCGCGGTCGGATTTTCCGACGACGGCGACTCGACGAGCCACTCGGGGCTCATGCGCGAGGCGCTCGAGGCATCACGCGCGCTCAAAGTGCCGGTGATGGTCCACTGCGAAGATCCGGGCTTGACCGGCGGATCGATGCACGAGGGAGCGACATCGCGGAGACTTGGGCTGCGAGACATTTCCGCGGCCGCCGAAGAGATCATCATTACGCGCGACCTTGCCCTCGCGGCGATCACCGGCGGGTGGCTTCACATCTGCCACGTGTCGACCGGGATTGGAGTCGACTTGATCGCCGCGGCAAAGCAACGGGGAACCTGGGTGACTGCTGAAGTCATGCCGCATCACTTGACGATGACA
>JAICRA010000330.1 GCA_025937615.1 Thermomicrobiales bacterium
GAGTTGGACCGCGCTCCGGTCCACGGGGCAAGCAAGCAAATCGAGGATCCACGGCGGCAGTTCACTGGTTTCAGGAGCTCGGAGATGTCCGCTAGCGTCTTCCGCCCGGCCCGCGCCTGGTCCCTCATCAGTCACGACCGGTGCGATCCCGCCTGGCCTGCCCAACGACAGGCGTCTGAACGCGGCCCTCGCTCCGTGGGCTCATTCGGGTTGCGTCGACCGCGTCGGCTGCGTCCCGGCTGGGAATGGCATCGGGTCGAATTCGGAAATTGAATTTCGTCCGAAAGGCTTCGTAGAAGTTGGTCGACTCGAGGGTAACGAGTCTGAATGCGTGCTCGCCCCTGGAGACCCGGATGATGTCCCACCGCTCTAACTGCGTTTGCTCCCGCCCGTCGAGGATGAGTGCGGAGTCGTGACTATTCGCGACGACCATTTCGATGGTCGCGTCTTCGGACACAACGAACGGCGTGCGAATCGGGCTATGGCAGGAGATCGGAACGATCGCGAACCCCTTTACGCCGGCGGTGAGGATTGGGCCGCCTGCTGCCATGCAGTAGGCAGTGCTACCGTGAGGCGTCGCAACGATCATCCCGTCGCCTGGATAAGTGTTGACGAAGTGGCCATCGATATAAATTTCGATGTCGACCATGCGCATTCCGGAGCGAACCACGACATCATTTATCGCCCAACCCTGCGGAACGCTCGACCCTTCCCGGATTAGCGTCGCCTCCAGCGTCGAACCTTGTTGGACAGAATACTCCCCCGCGAGCAGGGCCTCGATCGCGCGCTGCCAGTCACGCCGCTCTATGAGCGCCAGGAAACCGACGTTACCGAAATTGATCCCAAGCAGAGGGATCTCCGGATAGGTGTTTGCAGCGCGAATCATCAGGCCGTCGCCGCCCAGCACGATAATGACGTCCACCGGGGTGTCGTCGCCCGCCCCCATAGCGAGGTTCTCTTCGGTAACAACTTCAACGCCGGCCGTGTCAAGTGCGCGCGCGACGACAGCCGAGAGTTCTTGCGCTTCGGTCTTGCTTCGCGCAGCAATTAGTCCCACGCGCTGCGGCTTGACAAGCCGAGCGCCGAGCCGTGCCGGCGGCTGCCGCAACGCCGCACTACTCACCGATTTGCCCCCATTGCCGAACCAATGCAGTCAGCAGGAGCCAGCGCAGCGTAGGTCACGGTCATGGTCCAATCGCGATCCGAGCGGTGGGAGGTCGAGCTGGAGATACCGCAGTTCTCGCCAACGGTTTCAACCAGTGTAGGTATTCGCTTGAACTGCCGGCAACCGCGGCGAGAATCCCTCAGTTCCCCGGGAATCTAGCCAGTGGCCTCCCGGGACTAGAGCCTAGAGCGTGTTCGCGGATCGAGCCGCCGCTGCCGCACCGATCCCCGCCACGACCCCGAGTGCGAAGAGCGTAGCGATCATCGACGTCCCTCCATACGATAGGAGCGGCAGGGTAACTCCCGTCAACGGCAAAATTCGAAGGGTGCCGCCGCAGATCAAGAGCACCTGTATTCCAAGCAGGGCGGAGATCCCCAGCGCCAGTAGGGATCGGAAACCATCCGCTGCGCGCAACGCTGCGATTAAACACCGGCAGACAACGATGCCAACCAACGTAAGCACTGCCGCCGCTCCCGCCCAGCCCCACTCAGTTGCGACGGCAACCAGTATGAAGTCAGTGTGCACTTCGGGGACACGGGCAGGCGCGTTCGCGGCCGCCTCTCCGAGAATACCTCCGCTCGCCATGGCGTATTCCGACTGCACAAACTGGAAGCCACGGCCCGCCGGGTCATACCAGGGCTCCAGCCAGGCGGCGACGCGCTCACGCACTCTGGGCGAAACGGCAAAAGATGCAATCGCCATAACAACTAAGGTGGCGCCGGCTAGCCCGAGCGCCCATCTCGAATTCACGACGGCAGCCACCGATGCGTATGCTCCAAGCACGACCAGCGCAGCCATTCCGAGGTCGTTCTGCAACGTCAGGAACGCGACTGCCGCCAGGATCGCGCCCACGAGAGGCGCGAGATACGGGGCGGGTGGCAGATCGAGCGAGGCTACCCGCCATGGGGCCACCACCAGGTGACGCCGGTCATAGAGGTAGATAGCGACGAACCCAACCAGGAACAATCTTGCAATTTCGGATGGTTGGAACTGAA
>JAICRA010000292.1 GCA_025937615.1 Thermomicrobiales bacterium
ATCCCGAACATGACGACCGTATCAGCGCCGGAGATGCCCAACCGGCGTTGGGCGTCGAACTGCGTACCGACCATGTCGGTCATCACCGCGCCGGCCTCGAAACTGATCTCGTCCGGGAGCGGGAGGCAGTTACCCGCGGGCACGACGATGTAGTCGGCATTGCCGCCATCGACGTCGAAGCCGACACATTGCCACGTCGGGCAGAGGAAGAGATAGCCACGGCGGCAATACTCGCAGGTGCCACAGCCGACACCGAGATAGATCGCGACACGGTCCCCAGGAGCGATGGCGGTGACCCCGTCACCGATCGCTACGACTTCGCCGGCAGGCTCGTGACCCGGCACGATCTGGCCGGTCGCGGTAGCCTCGCCGCCGACAATCGGCTTCCCGTAATAGAGGCTCATGTCGCTCCGGCAAATTGCCGAGGCGCGCACCCGCACCAGTGCCTGACCAGGACTCGGCTGCGGTGTTGGTCGCTCGACGACAGCGACCTGACGGTCGCCTGGGAAGAGCACGGCTTTCATTCGGGTCGCTCTCCTTTCAACACTGCACGGCGTGCTACTTGACCGCGCCGAGCGTGAGCCCCTCGATCAAGTGTCGGCGCAAGAGGAGCGCCATGATCACCACGGGCGCGACGATCGTCGTCGCCGCGGCGCTGAGACTGCCCCACTCAGTGCCGAACATTCCCGTGAACTCACTAATACCAACCGGCGCTGTCTTGACCTGCGATCGCGTCAGCGTGAGCGCGAACAAGAACTCGTTCCATGCCAGAAGCATGCTCAGGATGCCTGCTGTCGCGATTCCTGGCGCGGCAAGGGGAAGAACAATCCGGCCAATGATCTCCATGCGGGAGGCGCCGTCGACGAGCGCGGCGTCTTCGATCTCCTCAGGGATTTGCCGGATCGAACTGCGCAGGACCCAGATTACCAGCGGCAGATTGAAGGCAGCGTAAGGCACGATCAGCGTCAAATAGCGATCGATCAACTGCAGTCGGCCGGCCATGATGAAGATCGGAATCACTGCCACAACGGGCGGAAACATGATGGTGGAGAGGATCCACATCGCCAGGAAGCGTTTACCTTTGAAACGAAGCCGCGCGAGCGCGTACGCCGCGAACAGACCGAGCACCAGCGCCAGCGCCGTCGAGCCGACGGCCACGATCATGCTGTGCAGCAGCAACGGCGCAAATGGGGTAACGGCAGCGCCCTGCAGCACGTCGACGTAGTGCTGCAATGTCGGCTGGAACCGCCATGTCGGTGGGATAGTCTGGGCATACCCTTCCGGTTTGATTGAGGTCGTAACCATCCACACGAGGGGAACCATCGCCAGGAGCACCCAGATCCAGAGCGCAATCTGGGAGAGAGCCGCCAGAAAGCGCTGACTACCGGTATGTCTCAACTAGGCCTCCACGAGATCAGAATTTCGCGCCAGGATGCGCAGCATCTGGGGCACCAGAATGGAGAGGAAGACGAGAAACGCGATTCCAAGCGACGCTGCGGCCCCGACACTGAAATCCTGAAGGGCCGTGCGGTAGATCGTCAGATTGATGATTTCGGTAGAGATACCGGGTCCCCCGCCGGTGAGGACCCGGATAGTGCCAAACGTCTTAAACGCTTCGAGCGTCCGCAACAGGACGGCGATCGCCACAAATGGACGCAACAAGGGGAAGGTGACGTCCCAGAAGAGGCGCCACCCCTCCGCCCCATCAACGGCGGCGGCTTCACGCGGCTCCGGCGGGATGCCTTGCAACCCGGCCATCAGGATGAGGGCCACGAACGGCGTCCATTGCCAGACATCGAGGCTGATGACCGTGAACCAGGACGTCTGAGGGTTGCTCAACCAGGCGATCGGTTCGCCCATGATGCCGAGCCTGCGCAGGTAGTGGTTGACCCAGCCGTAGTTCGGGTTGAACAGTTCGCGCCAGACGAGCGCGGACACAACGGGTGTAACAGCCATCGGCAGGATGAGCAGCGTCGCGGCAGCGGCGTTCGAGCGGCTTTTCGGCGCGAGCATCAAAGCCAGCACTAGCCCCAGCATCAGCTCGATCCCAACCGCGGCGACGACGAAGAAAATCGTGACCAGCATGCTATGCCGGATGTCCGCGTTGGTGACGATATTCTGGTAGTTCTCAAGCCCAATGAATGCCGCGTTGTCCGGCATCATCAGGTTGAACCGTCGAAAACTTGCCCACAGCAAATACACTGCAGGGAAAATGGTCATCAGGAGAAGGACGCCGACGGCCGGGATGACGAGTGCCCAGCCGAGCCTGTTCGATTCGTCCCGTGTCGATTGCATGGCGATCTTCTAACTGATCCGTTGATCCGTTGATCCGTTGATCAGCGCACTATGGTTCGTGTGCGAATTGGCGCCACCCCGCGTGCGATGCGGCAGACGGAGTGGCGCCGGAAGCATTAGCTGACGGGGTACCCCGCCTCCTGCAAGAGCGCTGCGACCTTGTCGGCTGCTGATTGCAGGGCTTCCTCAGGAGTCATCGCTTGGGTTGCGGCACTGTTGACTGCCACCCAAATCTCTTTGTCAACGGCCCCGTAGTTGGTCAACCGCGGGCGGCCGACGCCGAGCGCAAGCGACTGGCCCAGGATGTCATAGAAGTTCCCGAACTCC
>JAICRA010000022.1 GCA_025937615.1 Thermomicrobiales bacterium
TCCTCGAGCTCGCGATCACAGATCGGGCAGCGCATCGGCGTGCTGACGTTCACCCGGTCGCGGGGTGGGAATTTGCCATCCATACGTGATTGCTTCGCTCCGTGACGGTGGGCCGGGAAGTGCGGCGTTCTCGGAACGCACTTTCCCCCAAGCGAGACTATTGGCGGGAGTCTAGCACTGGCGCCTGGGCCGAACGACTACCAAGGTGAGTTATTGGCGGGTCAATCCGCGGGTGGTAGGATGCCGCGCCAGAATGCGCCCCAGCGCTTGATTCGGCGCGGTCAGACGACCCATACGGGCGTGGCGGTAGACAGGGGTGAGACATGAGCGAGCAAGAGCTTTTCAACGGTCTGATCGCGACCTATCGCGAGCTCAACCTCAAGGTGCGGCCGCTCCCCGACGAGCGGTTGACCCTCGGCCGAGCGGGGGACTCGGTACGCGACGTTGTCCTCGCGATGCGCGACCACGAGTTGCGCTTCTCTCAGGCGCTCAAAGATCGCCTCACCGGCGGTGCGCTCTCAGGCGCATTCGGCGACAAGGGTGAGACCATGCTGATCGAGATTCCCTCACCTGATGACACGACAGTGGAGGTGATCTCCCAATTCGGCACCGCGCGAGAGTCGACACTCGCCATGTTGCGGGGTATGGCTCCGGAAATCTGGGATGACCGCGAGCATGGACCGACAACCGTCCGGGAGGCGACCAGGGATCTGCTGACGAGCGACAGCGCCCACTTGGAGAAGATCGTCGGCCTGCTCGGATCTCCGTCGCCGAACTGACGACAACGGTTCTCGACCCGGGCAGGTATTGATACCTCATGGGATGACGGGCGTCGTCAGCTGACCTGTCGCCCCGCCAGCGTGACCTCGAACTGGAGCTCTTCATTGCCGCGCAGAACCGTCACGGTGACGGTGTCTCCGGGCGACTGCGCGAACAGCGCCTCGGTGAACGTCGTCTGGCCCTGGATACGCTGGTCGCCAATGCCAAGGATGATGTCGCCTCGCTCGATTCCCGCCTGCTCCGCTGGACCTCCCTGGACAGTCGCCAGGACGTAGGCGCCATAGTCAACCGGAAGATCGTTCTGAGCAGCCAGATCAGGCGAGATCGCTTGGTACTCGATACCAATGTATGGATAAGACACTTGCCCGGTCTCAATGAGCTGGCTGGCAATACCGGCGACGTGGTTGGCCGGAATGGCGAAGAACAACCCCTGCACCGGCGTGACCCCGGATTGGGGGATGCCGAGCGTGTTCACCCCGACCACCCGGCCTGCTAGGTCGAACAATGGACCACCCGAGTTGCCCGGGTTGATCGCCGCGTCGTGCTGGATGAGATCGGTGTAGATACCCTCGCCGGTCATCGCGGCGCTGGCGGGGAAATCGCGGTTGAGCGCGCTGACGACACCGCTGGTGACGGTTCCGGTGAACGCCCCAAGAGGCGACCCGATAGCCAGCACCGGCTGCCCCTGTTGCAAGGTATCCGAATCACCGAACGTGACCGTCGACGGCGGTGGCCCATCCATACGCACAACCGCGAGATCGCTCAATGGATCGGATCCGACCAGGGTGGCATTCCGCTTCTCGCCATCGGCGAGGATCACTTGAAACCCGGTGCCGCCACTCACGACGTGCTGGTTGGTCACGATGTTGCCGGAGCCGTCGATGATGAACCCTGTTCCGCGCCCCGCCTCGACTTCGGTCTCGCCGAATATCCCCTCATCAAACCGCTGTTCGTTGATCACCGTGACGACTGCGGGCATCACCCGCTCGACGATTTGCGAGGCATCAAAGGTGACGACGTAGATTCGGTCCGGGGCGCTTGAACCAGAAGTGGGGCTGGCGACGACTACCGCGCCAACGTCCTCCAGATTGACCGTAACCGGCACCGCGGTCGGGGTCGGTGGTGGCGTTGGTGCCGGCGGCGTATCCTGCATTGGCGCGCAGGCTGCCAAGACAGCCAGCGCCACAACCGCTCCCAGAAGGAGCAGGAGTCGAGTCGTCTTCACACGTCTCTCCCACGAACGGGTATGTCCATCGCCTTCGCGCCGCGCTCAGGCAAGCCTAGTACGGATTTCGCCAATCAATCCTCGCACGTGCGGCGCGCTACAACCGTCCGGGTGGCGCTTGCGCCCGACACCTCGGCGCTGGCGCTCGAGCGCAGGAGTTCCCATGGCCCCCGACGGATCGCAATTTTCGGGCCGCGAACGCCTTTCGCCAGCGGTCGATGTCGATCCCGTCCGTATACAAGATGATCATGCCAGCTGGCTTCAGCGCTCGCGTGCCGCCTGGGATGCCCGCGCCGAGCGCTGGGACGCCCGGGCCGAGGTCAATGCACTGGCGCCGGATCGCAGTGCGGAGCTCGATCGCATCTGGGACGCGTTGCGGCTACGCCGGGATGCGCACGTTCTTGACGCCGGCTGCGGCACTGGCCAGTGGGCCATCGCGCTTGCTGAGCGCGGCGCGCGGGTGACAGCAATCGATCTCGCTCCCGAGATGATCCGCCTCGCTCGCAATCATGCCAGCGCAAGAGGCCAGGAAATCGAGTGGCGCACGGGAGATGTGACGCGGCTCACCGATCCGCTCGCCGTGTTCGATGCGATCCATGCTCGGGCGCTCCTTCAGTTCGTTCCGGACGTGCCGGGAGCGCTACGCGAGTTACGGCGCGTGCTGAGACCTGGAGGCAGGCTGCTTGCGAGCGTGCCTGGAGCACTCTCCCCGATCTACCGCGCCTCGTGGATGCGCCATCTCCCCGGCGGCGACCCTGGGAACAACTATCTGCTGCCTTGGGAGCTGGAAAATCTGTTGCTGGAGTATGGCTGGCGTGTCATCGACGGCTGGGGTGAATGGGGTGACGATCTGTACGGCACGGTCAATGACGCGGCGCCGTCGCTGCGCCGCGCCGAACACAGCCTCCAGCAGGCGACTGCCACGACCTGGACGACGATTGCCGTCTGATCTCCCGTTCGTCGTTCCTGCACGTCCGCCTCTCACGCCTCTACAATCGCCGGTATGTCCAGACTCGTGCCTGCCCTTCTCGCCATCTCGCCACATCTTCCAGGGACTACCCGGGCCCGGACTGGTCGGGCGTTGCCTAAGGTTCCGCGCCTGATCCGCGCCGCGATCGGGACAGCAATCGCCATCGGGCTAGGATTGAGCCAGCCAGTCGTAGTCGCCAAAGCTCAGGAAGGGACGCCAGCGGTCGCTTCATCGATCGGTCTCACTCGCGCCGATCCAGGTCCTTTTGGGGGACCGGTGCAGGCGGGTCCGATCGAGCTTAAGGTGCTTGACGTCCTCAGCGGACCGGAGGCCGTCGCGTCCGTGCTGGCAGCTTCACCCACGAATGTCGAGCCGCGGGACGGGTTCACCTACGTCGCCGTCAATCTCTCGGCTCGCAATACCGGGAGCCAGCCTCTCCAACTCGACAATGACGATTTTGCCGTGACCGGCGATTCGGGTCTGGTCTGGCGTTTCTTGGGTGCGCAGCCTCCTGAACCAGCGCTGGACGTGACGCTGAACCCGGGTGAGTCGAGCGAAGGGTGGGTGACGTTCGGGATTCCCGTCGAAGAAAGCTCGCTTCTGTTGATCTTCGATAGCCTGGAGTTCAGCGGCTACTGGGCCGACCGGGTCATGGCCCTTCAGGAAGGCGCCCAGATCCCTGATCTTGCCCAGCGGAAAGCGGCGCCCAACGACGCCGGAACCGACTTCGCCTCCGCCCTCGGCTTGGGCGAAGTGGCGGTGACTGATCAATGGTCGGTCGAGCTGCTGGATGTCGTCACCAGTGAGGCCGCGTTCGACCTCGTCGACTATCGTACGGGGGCACTGGGTGTCGGAGATGCGACCGGGGCGGACGGGTCGATATGGATCGCGCTGCGCTTCCGGATCCAGAATGTGGCGGCCGGGGGTGAGCTGGCGTACTTCCCGGCGAACGCTTTCGTCCTCGTCGACGAGGCCGGCAATCCTCTACTCGACGTCGTCACGCTGACCCCTCCCCGACCTGACGTTGCGGGTGGCTATTACCCCGGTGCGCAACGCGACGGCTGGGTCATGTTTGATGTCCCACTGGACTACACCACCGCGACCGTTCGGTTTCTCCCCTTCGCCCATACCTCGATCTCACTCGACCCCCGCTTCTTCTCCTTTGGCTGATCGACAGGATACCTCCCTGCCACTCGTAGCCTTTGCCATCTTTGCAGCCTTCCATAACAAACACCAGACTCCCGTCCGGGGGATGCCGGCCGTGGTACTCGCTCAGAGGAGTGCGGTCAGCTGACTGGTTGGCTGGAAATATGCAGATCGCCCAGCGTCGGGGCCGACGCTGGGCGATCGCGACTGTCGTAGTCGGCGGCAACGTATCTACCAGATGACGATGCGCTGCTCCGGTGGGAGATACATAGGATCTCCCGGCTCGATGTCGAACGCCTCGAAGAACTCGTCCATATTGCGCGCCGGCTGCACCGCACGAACCTCTGCCGGGGCGTGACGGTCGGTATTGACCAGTGTTGCCAGGAACTCATCGCGGGCCTTCTCAGCCCATCGATACGCGTGGGCGAGGAAGAAGCGCTGGTCCTGGGTGAGCCCCTCGATTGGTCCCGGGTCGCCCTCTTCGGCAAGCGCGGCCTGCAGTGCGTCATGGGCGATCTGCAATCCGCCCATGTCCGCGATGTTCTCACCGATGGTCAACTCGCCATCGACGAAGAGAGCAGGAAGAACCTCCACCTCGTCGTACTGAGCGACGACTTGATCCGTGAGCGCGGTGAACCGCTCAGTGTCCTCCGGTGTCCACCAATTGACCAGGTTGCCATTGGCATCAAACTTCGAACCGCTCTGGTCAAACGCATGCGTAATCTCATGCCCGATAGTGCCGCCGATGCCGCCGTAGTTGTACGCAAGATCGGCTTGATAGTCGAACAAGGGTGGTTGCAGGATCGCGGCCGGGAAGACGATCTCATTGTTCGTGGGCGAGTAGTAGGCGTTGACCGTTTGCGGCAGCATCCCCCACTCGTCGCGATCGACCGGCCCACCAACGCGGGCGAGGTCCCGCTTGTACTCGGCGATGTTCGCGCTGAGCACCGACTCGACGTAGGAATCACCGATCGTGACATTCTCGTACGTCCGCCACTTGTCGGGATAGCCAACTTTGACGCGCATGGTGTCGAGCTTCGCCAGAGCCTCGGTCTTAGTTTCCGGCGACATCCAATCAAGCTTTTCGATGCGCGCACGCGTGGCCGCCTTGATGTGATCGACGAGCTCCTCGATCTGGGCCTTCGCCTCCGGCGGGAAGTACTCCTCGACGTAGAGCTTGCCAAGAGCTTCGCCGAGCGCACCATTCACCGCGCCCAGCGCCTGCTCATCGTCGGGACTCTGCTCCTCGACGCCATAGAGGGTCGTGCCATAGAAGGAGAAGGCGGTGTCGTCCATCTCCTTGGTCAGCGCTGACGCGGTATTCCAGAGCACCTGAAGCGTCAAGTACTCCTTGATCGTTTCCAGATCGGTGGAGTTGACCATGTCATCGATGGCGTCCAGATACGCCTCCTGGGTGACGACGACGGTTTCCTGATCGGCGACTCCCAGAATCTCGAGGAACGCCGGCCAGTCGAAGTCGGGATTGGCCGCGATCAGATCGGCCACAGGGCGAGGATGGTAGTAGTTGGCCGGATCATTGGCGTCGGCGGGCCGCAGAAGGGGTTCGGCCAGTCGCTTCTCGAAGTCATAAACACGCTGCGCCACGGCGGTTGCTTCGGCTTCGTCGTAGCCGGCGAAGCCGAGCAGCTTGGCACTCGTCGCGCGGTAGGCCTCGCGGATCGGCTCGTTGGCCGCGTCATCCTCCCAGTAATAGTCACGATTGGGCAGGCCAAGGGCCGGGCCACCGTACCAGAGGGTGTAGATCGAGCTGTCCTGGAGATCGACCCCAGGTGAGACACCATAGAGCCCCGAGGCGTTGGTCGTCAGTACGCCCTCGCGCAGAAAGGCATAGAGCTCATCAAGCGTCGAAATCGCCTCGATTCTGGCAAGATCGCCGGCGATCGGATCGATGCCCTGGGCATTGCGGGTGTCATAGTCGGCCCCTTGGGCGAAGAGCTGGACTGCTTTCCACTCGTCGGAGCCTTCCGTGAGGGTATCCGAGGCAGAGAGGCGATAGAGCAACCCGAGGAGTTGGTCAGTGGTGAGCTCGTCGATCTCGTCGCTGATGCCAAAGGCGGCGCGGTCGGCCGGAATCCTCGTCGTGTCTTGCCAGTGACCGGTGGCGTATCGATAGAAATCCTTGCCCGGTGGGACAGATGGGTCCATAGCGGCGCGCAATGATCCGTGGGCCGCGCGGGCGACGGGCGGCGCGGGGAGTGGAGCGGGTGTTGGAGCCTGCGCTGCCAGCACGCCGGGAACGCCACTGACCATAGTGGCGCAGAGTAACGCGAATATCAGGCGAAAGGCGCGGAGCATACGGAATCTCCCTGGAAGTGGGTGACGTAAGGTGGCGGGCAGGAGATAGCGTAGTTCCGAACCTCCGGAAAGCGCCACAAATCAATAGCGTTGGTATTCTCGCGGTGTACCGTGAAAGGAGATCTCGACCGTGGTTGGTCGCCCGTGGACGTACTTGCCGGCAGAGCCGACGACAATCGCCGTCGACCGCCCGTTCTACGACCGGATCGCGAACGAGACCGATGGCCGGACGTTGACTCACCAGCACATCGTGCCGATCCGGTCCGGATACGCCTGGCCGGTAAGGGCCGGGCAGGTCTGCCGGGTGGTGGCGGTTGAGGGCCCTCAGGTCGTCGATTTCAACGCCTGGAACCTGCACAACCCTCGAGAGCGCTTCTGGGCGTCCCGCACCCGCCAACTGGAGAGCAGCCACCTCACCAGCTTCAACCGGCTCTGGTCGGTCCTTCCCTACCTGCGTCCGATGCTGACGATCACTCGGGAGACCATCCAGTACGGGGAAGACGAGGACGGCGGGCGCTGCCACGATCTCCTTGGTTCGCGCTGCGACCCCTACGTGACCAAGCTCCTCATGGACGAGACATTTGATTACAACTGCCACTCCAACTTGACGCGCGCCGTCCTGCCCTGGCATCTCAACGAGTCGGACGTCCACGACGTCCTCAATATCTTTCAGGTCACCGGACTCGACGAAGATGACCGCTACTTCATGAAAGCCAGCCCGGCCAGAAAGGGCGATTATTTCGAGTTCTTGGCCGAGATCGATCTCCTCTGCGCCGTCTCGACCTGTCCCGGTGGAGACCTCTCGGTGCCGCTCTGGGGACCTGGAGCTGGCGACCCCCTCCCAACCTGCAAACCAATCGGCATCGAGGTCTACGACCTTCCCGAAGCGCTGCTCACGGGCTGGCGCTCTCCCTCTCCGTCCGATTACGACGGCTTTTTTGGATTGAAGCAACCGACCTGGGGCACAAACGACTGATGTGGACTTTGACTCACCTGCGCCCCGGCCCCATCGGCCGGCCTCCTCCGAGAACCAGGAACGCGCCGAGCAGCACTACCACCACACCCCCGGCGACTCCGTAGGCGGGTAGCCAGCCGTAACGCTCCGCGGTCCAGCCGAACAACGGGAAGGCCCAGATCATCGTCACCGAGTAGAGAAAGCCCTCGACCGAGAGAATCGTCGCCCGTTGCGGAGAAGTGATGGCCATGTTCACGCGCTGCGCGATCATCGGCTCGAACGCTCCGGCAAAGAGCTCGGCGATGATCAGCCCCAGCACGGCAACAGGTACGGGAGCCCCACCCATGAGCAGGCCCGACCCCGCAATGACCCCGGTCGCGGCCACCGTCCAGAACCGGAAGGGGCGCAGACTCGCCAACCGCCCGGACAGCCATGCTCCGATCGCAGTAGTGAACAGAGTTGCGCCAAGCACGAAACCAATCTGCGATGGTGCCAACCCGCGCTCGGCCAGCACGGCTTGCGCGTAGAGATGCACCAGCGCGGAGACAGTCCAGAGGGTGGCGGCAAAGACGATGAGAGCTAGAAGCTGCCGGTTGCCGCGGACGATGCGCAGCGCCTCGGCGATAGTGCCCCCCATCCCCCGCCCCACCGCGGGACGTTGTGGCTCCTTGAGACCGGCGGCCAGGAACGCCGCGGCCAGGCCCGCGCCGGCGCCCAGTCCGAATGGCAACGCGTAGTCGCGCTCCGCGAGTGACGCTCCGATCGCCGTGGTCGCCGCGATAGCGACATAGGAGACCGAGTTGAGCCTCCCCAGGAGGCTCGTGAACCGGGTGCCGGCCGGCTCGTCGTCGAGACTGTCAAAGAGAAATGCTTGCTGCGACCCCGATCGGAACGCATATGCCGCCCCGTTGAGATACAGGGCCGGGAGCAGGAGCCAGAGCGAGTCCGCCACAAACATCAGCGCCGTCGAGCCGGCCATGAGCAGTGCACCAGCGGCCATCGACCACTTGCGGCCGAGGACGTCGGCCAATGACCCCGATGGCAACTCGAGAGTGATCGGCGCGAGATGGAAGGCCGACTCCGCCAGGCCGATCTCGGCGAGTGAGAAACCCCGGCTCTGCAAGAAGATAATCCAGATACCTGCCGTGAAGCTGAAATCGTTGATGACCTGAAAAGCGTAAAAGCGACGCAGGTCTGTTCCGGGAGGAGCCGCCGCCGCAGCGGCAATCGTCGCCGCGCTCTCCGCAGGGACGTGTCTGACATGTTCCTCGGCGTCCATCCGGGAGTCCTCTTTCTCCGCAGCGTGACGGCTGGCAGAGTCTAGCAGCCGCACGGCGCATTGCCGGAAAAGCTCGACTGGCTACAATGCTCGTGACCGTATCGCGCGTTTCGGTCCCGCGGGGCGCTAACGTGCCGGATCTGAAGACATTCTTGCTCATCTGCGCGGTGCTCCTCTGGGCCTTTGTCCAGTATGGTCTGATGGGGTGGGCGCTGCGTGACCTCGTGCGGCGCCCTCGCGTGCGTGGCGACAACAAAATCCTCTGGTGCATGCTGATTCTGACCGTGCCCGTCATCGGAGCGCTCTTCTACGCGGCCGTGGCGCCCGTGACCCCGATCGCCCGCACCCCGCGGCTGATCGTTCCGCAACGGCGCCTGGCGGCCCATGACGACACGGCCGCCTGATCAGCAACCCGGGCGGGAACGCACGGCACTCTTCCGATCGCTGACGTTTCGCGAGCATGAGACCGGCGGTCACCCGGAAAATGCGGGCCGGCTCCTCGCGATTGACACCGCTCTGGAACGCTTGGGGCTCCTCGCCGGTCGTCCCGAGATCCCGTTCAACGCCGCACCCGACGATGTCCTGGCGCGCGTCCATGACCCTCGCTATATCGAGGGCTTGCGGGAGTTTTCGGTCCAGGGCGGCGGCTGGCTTGACGCCGATACCCCTGTCGGCACACACTCGGCTGAGGTCGCTGCGCTCGCCGCCGGAGCAGGAGTTGCCGCCGTCGACGCGTCCCTTGACGGTCACGCCCGGCGTGGATTCGTCCTAGCCAGACCTCCTGGACACCACGCGACCCCTTCCCGGGGCATGGGTTTCTGCCTGTTCAATACGATCGCCGTTGCCGCCGCCCATGCGCTCGCTCGCGGCTTGGAGCGAGTGTTGATCGTCGACTGGGACGTCCACCATGGCAATGGGACTCAAGACGCCTTTTTCGAGACAGACGAGGTGCTCTTCTGTTCGGTCCACCAATGGCCCCTCTACCCGGGCACGGGGGCCGCGAGCGAGCGCGGCGTCGGCCGCGGCGCGGGATACACCATCAACGTGCCGCTGGCGCCGGGCGCGGACGACGACGCCTACATCAACATGTTCGATCAGGTCATCCTTCCCGCGGCCAGCGCGTTTCGCCCCCAGATCGTCCTGATCTCAGCCGGATTCGATGCCCATGCGAACGATCCTCTCGGAGGCATGCTGGTGACTGAGCGGGGGTTCAGCAACCTCGCGCGCCGTGTCGTGCAGGTCGCCGATACCTGTGCGGACGGTCGAGTGGTGGCGTTCTTGGAAGGCGGATACGACCCGCTGGCACTGGCGAGAAGCGTGGTGGCGACCCTGGCCGAGCTCGACGGCGACGACGCATCATTTGCTGACGCACTCGGATCGAGCGACGGTGGAACGGAGACACGGCACCATGAGTAGTTTGAGGAGTAATGCACAGCCCCAGACGGGTCCGGGTGCGTTGCGTCACGACGACGAGCGGCGGCGGGACGAAGCGCGCCTGAATGCTCTACAGAATCAGGTCGACGAGCTCCGTCAAGCGGTCCGCGAGGTGCTCAGCCGTCAGGGTCGTGAAGAGGAGCTATTCAAGCACTACGAGAGCGCGACTGCCCAAAACCGGATCGCCATCGAGCAACTTCGCCAAGAGAGCCAACAGAGCGCGCAAGCCCGCGCCCTGGATGAGAATCGCACCCGGCAGCAGGTCAACGATCTCGACGCAAGGCTCGAGGATGTCACACGTCCGATTCGGTCGCTGCAGGCGCATGTGATGGAGCTCCTCGAGGCCGCGCGGCTGAAAGCAGACGATACGGCTCAGTACCGCCAGCGCGA
>JAICRA010000023.1 GCA_025937615.1 Thermomicrobiales bacterium
CGCAGTGGGCGGGTCATGATCGGGATGAACGGGCCAAATCAGGCAGGCGTGGTTCGCCCCCTCGAGTCTGAGTCCTACACATACGTCATCATGCCCATGGTCATCGGCGCTCACTGACGTTCCTCAGGCAACATTGCTGATGCGCCTGCGCGCCTTGGGGCTGGACGAATTCCGCTCGTTTCGCAGGCTCGATTTGCCGGTCGAACCTGCTGGGTTTCGAATTGTCGGACCCAACGGCAGCGGTAAATCGACGATTCTGGAAGCGATCGCGATGCTCGCAACGACGCGGTCGCCCCGGACGGCGGCAGAGCGTGAAATCCCGCATTGGCAAAGCGGTGTCGACCTTGCCGTTCCTCCCTACGCTCGCCTTCAAGGAGACTTCGAACGAAACGACGGTGCCCATCAGCTTGAGATTGGCATTTCGCTCGCGGATCGCGACCAAGGTTCGCTCAAGAAAATCGTTCGGTTTGATGATCGGCCAGTGCGTGCTGTCGACGCAGTTGGTCAGTTCACGACCGTCCACTTCTCTCCGGAAGATGTCAATCTCGTCTCGGGCGCGCCAAGCGCGCGCCGGCGGTACCTCGATATAGCGGTCAGTCAGTCGACTCGTGCCTACTTGCGAGCGCTGTCGCGCTACGGGCGAGTTCTCGAGCAGCGGAACAGCCTTTTGCGTAGCCTTTCGCGTGATCGGACTCTGAACCAAGCCGGTCGCCCCGCCAGGGAGCTCCCGTTCTGGGACGCCGAATTGACCGCGGCGGCGGCCGATCTATTAGCGTTTCGGTTGGGAGCAGTTCAGGCGCTCGGCAGTCGCGCCCAGCAACATTTCGAGCACCTGACGGGAGACCCGACCCTCGCCATCTCCTACACTTCATCTAGAATCGATCTCCCGGAGTTCATCGACCCGAACGACGATTGGCGCGCGCCATCACAATCGCTCCGGCAGATGCTCTCCGCGACTTTTTCAAGGGGCCTTGGTGCGCACGCTGCGGAAGAGCTCCGGCGCGGCATCACAGTAGTTGGACCGCACCGTGACGACTTTTGCGTGTCGACGAACGGAGCCGATCTTGCGCGGTATGGATCCCGCGGGCAGCAACGACTTGCCGTTGTCGCCATGAAATTAGCCGAGCTCGATCTTTTGGCGGAGTCACTGAGCGAGCCACCGGTTCTATTGCTCGATGACATTCTCTCCGAACTCGACCTGGCTCGGCGAGAAATGGTCGTGGTGGCGCTAGCCGCTCGTACGGCGCAAGTGTGCGTGACGGCAAACGACGAATCCGATCTGGCGTCACCCCACCTCGTGCATCTGCCGCTCTTGCGCACGAGCCCTGGCTTGGTCGAGTTACTCGATGCGGGTTGACGCGATGAACGCGTGTAGGACAGCCGGCGGGCGACTCCGCTGGCTGCGTCCTCCAGTTCGGCTCATGCAGCATTTGATCCGTTGGTTTCCGCGGACACTTTGGCGCTTATCAGTCCTCGGACTAGCGGCAACAACAATGGCCGGGTGTGTTTCGGCAGACGTCGAATCCGGCGTTTTCATGATTAGCACTGCGGATGGAGCGGTCGAATACATCGGCGAGTCGGCGGGGATACCGGTCTGGTCTCCAACGGGCGATGCGCTTGCCTGGGGCAACGAGGACGGTGTGTTTGTGAGGGTTCTTGATGAACCCGAAGCCAGGCAGCTTGCCGACGGGAATGTTCCAGGCGTCCCCGCGTGGTCCCCGGACGGCAACTGGCTCGCCTTCGTCGACAGCGACGCGGCTTCACTTGTGGTTGTGTCTGCAACGTCGGGAAGTGAACAGTTCACTCAACCGATAGACGTAAGCCGTAGTGACGGCTCTCGATTCCCGCTCGTCACGCTTGGCGGACCAACTTGGGCGCCTGACGGCTCGCGCCTCGCATTCGTCTGCTGGGATGGTGCGGGAGACGAAGTCTGCGTCGTTGACGCAGACGGCAGGGGTCTACGACAGGTGACGCGGTTGAAACTTCGCGGTGCCGCCGCTGGCACTCCGACTCGACAGTCGACGATGGCCGAATCCAACGCGGGACCTCCCGCGTGGTCACCACGCGGGAACATCGTCGCGGTTCCCATCTACCCCGAGCGACCAGGGGCGCCGACGGGCGTCTTCCTGGTGAACGTCGACGTCGGGGTGGCGAGGCGGGTTTCGTCTTTACAACCTAATTCGGCCGTCAGCTGGTTTCCAAACGGCGGCTCGCTACTCTTTTCGGCCTTCAGGCAAGAGCGAAGTGATGCTATCCGGGTCAGGCTTCGAACCTCAACGTTGCATAGCCTCACCGCCGGGCTTCCACAAGCATCTCGAAATCCCGCTCTTTCCGGTGACGGTTCGCAAATCGCTGTGGAGAGCGGCACTGGCGTCGTGGTGCTAGGAGCGGGGCGCCCAGCCCGGGAATTTACGGTCCCTGGTTTGCGCAGCACATATCCCGCCTGGTCGCCGGGCGGCGAAGCCATAGCGGTGGCCGCCATCACTGATCCGATCGTGATCTATAACTGAACCGAACTGAGAAGGAGTGCGCGACTTGGCCGCGACTTCGTGGCGAATCTTGTCGGACGCTCGTGGCTGGGGAGCAGGGATTCGAACCCCAACTACCTGATCCAGAGTCAGGCGTCCTACCGTTAGACGACTCCCCAAGGCGCGGCTTCGAGTCTAGCATGCAGCGAAAGTGCCGTTCAACGCACTCTTTTCATTTAATCGAGGACTTGGGCCGTTCGATGCCAGGCAGCTGCGCGTAGGCAGCCGTTACTGTGTTGCGGGCCAAGGCCATGGTCGTCACCGGGGTGGTGCCTCCGGGCACCGGCGTATAGGCGCCGGCGACCCGTTCCATTGACTCCGCCTCGGCGTCACCGATTATCCGCCCGGATGCCACGTTCACCCCGAAGTCGATCACGGTTGCACCAGGTCTGATCATGCGCCCGGTAAGTAGGCCCGGGTGGCCGGCGGCCAAGACGACGATATCTGCCTCGCCGGTCTCCACTTCGAGCGGCACCGTCCGACTGTGGCAAAGGGTGACTGTGGCGTCTCGCGCGGTAAGGAGCGCGGCCATTGGCTTGCCGACGACGTTTCCCCGTCCGACAACGACCACCCGCGTGCCGGCGATTGGAATCTGGTAGTGGTCCAGGATCTCTAAACCCGCCAACGGAGTGCTCGGATAAAGAGTCGGGAGCCCGAGATGGAGTCGGCCAACGCTGGTCGGCGAGATACCGTCGACATCCTTAGCAGGAGAGATTGCAGAGATAACGTCGAGCACGTGAATGTGCGGCGGCAAAGGCAACAGCACGATGACACCATGAACGTCATCTCGATCATTCAGTCGTTCGACCGACTCAACAAGTCGCGCGGTAGTCGCGGCGACCGGCAGGAGCACGTCAACGTGGTTGATGCCACAGGCTCCCATCGCAGTCGAAATTGCGTCGCGATAGGCGGAAGATGGTGGGGCGCTCCCGGCCAGGACCGTTGCCAGCGTGGGCGACTTGCCAGTTTCGGCGACAAATGATCGCGCAGCGATCTCGACCTCTGACCGGACTCGCCGGGCGACCGGCGCACCGCGCAGGATCTTGGCAGTCATGTGAGTGATCCCCTTGCCGGCATAGGCACAGCAGACCCGCCTATTGTGTCTAAGAAGCCAGCGTCTTGACGAACTCCCTTCCCAGCTGACATCGGATCCCCGCAACCGGTGAACTGCTGGGTGCACGACTGTCGCAATCTGACCCGGGTTGGATCGGTCTGACGCTGCGCGTCGACTCCTATTGTCCACTGAAAGAGGCGCCAAGCCGGATGGGGCTGCGTGGTAACCATCTAATACGACACCTACTAATGTGATAACGCCAGCTCAACTGGCGCAACACTAGCCGCTCTCGCTGCACTGTCATAATCGCTGGCCGAGATGCCAGTATATGGATTGCGTCGTTCCGGCCCGGAAGCATGCTTGACCGTGGGGCAATCAAGTGCTACTATGCAGTCAACGAGTTGCCCGCACGTTGACTCGTAGGCAACAGGCCGAGCGGAACCCCTCCGACTCAGGCAGAGGTGCGAGCGACAATGGGACACGCTGGTGCGGATTTCGGTGGATTGCTGAAGGCGATGCGAGAGGCACGGCGCGTCTCGCAGAGCAAGCTGGCGGAGCGCGCCGACTTCGATCATAGCTATGTAAGCCGTCTCGAGAGTGGGGCGCGAATGCCGACCCGGGACGCGGTCGAGCGCCTAGCGTCGGCGCTGACCCTCTCTCAGTCGGAGGAAGACGGACTGCTCGCGGCTGCCGGGTTCCTTCCTCGCGATGTATCGAGCCTGCTCTCGGACGAGCCGGTGCTTGGCGAGGTTCTCGATCTCCTCCAGAACGACTCCGTACCTGCAGAGTACCGGGACAACATTCGGCAGGTGCTGCGGCTTTTGACCGAGCAGGCGCGATTCGCAGTCCGGCCGCTCGGACAGAATGGGCTCAGTGGAGTTGCGGCCTGACGGATTCCTGTCGGCGAAGTAAAACCGCGGGCGCGCTGACGCCCGCGGTTCGCTTTTATCAGCGGTGCCCACCGTCTGGTCGACAGGCGATATGACCCGGACCGCCGTCGACTAGCATTGCGGGCGCCCCTTTGCTGTCCCCGCCTTGCCCGCGTGGTGTCGTGCCCGGTTCACTTGGGCCGATTCGTTCGGAGGCAAAGTTGGCGGAGTTCGCCCATCTTCACCTGCACACCGAGTATTCACTGCTCGACGGCATGGGGCGCACGGCAGAGTACGCCGCGCGAGCCAATGATCTGGGCATCCAACACATCGCCATTACAGACCATGGAGTCATGTATGGCGCCATGGAGTGGTACCGGACGGCAACAAAAGCCGGGCTGCACCCGATTATCGGAGTCGAGGCCTATTTAGCCGAGGGTAGCGCGAGGGCCAAGGAACGCAAGTCTTATCACTTGTTGCTCCTTGCGGAGAACGAAATCGGGTACCGCAACCTCCTGAAGCTCTCCACGCTCGCGCAGCTCGAGGGCTACTACTATCGACCCCGAATAGACCTCGAGATGCTTTCCGAGTACGGGGCCGGCTTAATCGCCACGTCCGCCTGCCTCGGCGGACCCGTAGCCAACAACTTCCTTCACGATCGGCCGGATCTCGCACGTGACTACGCGAGCAAATTGGCGGATATCTTCGGCTCCGGTCGGTTCTTCATCGAACTCCAAGATCACGGAATCGCTGACCAGGTTCGGGTGAATGGTGACTTGATTGCGCTGGCCAGGAGCCTCGATTTGCCGCTCGTGGCCACAAATGACGTCCACTACTGCCAACAGGAAGATGCTCCGGCGCAAGAAATTCTGGTCTGTGTCCAGACCAACACCACTCTCAATGATCCCAAGCGACTGAAGTCGGAGAGTGACCAGCTTTTCCTCAAGAGCCCCGAAGAGATGGCACGCGTCTTTCGCGACGTGCCAGAGGCAATATCAAACACGGTCAGAATCGCGGAGATGTGCTCGCTCGACCTCAGTTTTCGCGGTTATCACCTGCCCGAATTTCCGGTGCCACCCGGGTTTACTCCCGACACGTACCTGGAACAGCTCTGTCGCGAGGGCGCCCACCGACGGTACGGACACGTTTCCGGAGAAGTCGCGGCACGGCTCGAGTACGAGCTCGACGTTATCAAGAACATGGGGTTCGCGAATTATTTTTTGGTCGTTTGGGACTTCATACGGTTTGCCCGGGAGCAGGGGATTCTTGTGGGTCCAGGACGGGGTTCGTCCGCGGGTAGCATCGTGACGTACTCGCTGTCGATCACCGCGCTTGATCCGCTTGCATACGATCTCATTTTCGAGCGGTTTCTGAACCCCTCGCGGATCTCCATGCCAGACATCGACATCGACTTCGCTGATGACCGACGTGATGAAGTCATCGATTACGTCGTGTCGAAATACGGCGACGACCGGGTGGCCCAGATTGTCACCTTCGGCACACTTGCCGCGAAGGCTGCCGTGCGCGACGTGGGGCGCGCCATGGGCCGGTCCTTCGCGGAAACTGATCGCGTCGCGAAACTGATCCCGGTCGGACCCGGGATCACGATCGACGGAGCGCTCGCTAAGGTCCCGGAACTACGGACGATCTACGAGGGTGAGGACGCCGTGCGCGAACTCATCGATGCGGCGCGTAAGGTGGAAGGGATTTCCCGTCATGCATCGACGCACGCCGCAGGGGTCGTCATTTCCCGTGACCCACTCGTGCAGCACGTGCCTTTGCAGCGGGCGGGGGGTAAGAGCGAAGGCGACATCACGACGCAATTCCCGATGGCCCAGCTCGAAGATCTCGGCTTGCTCAAGATGGACTTCCTCGGGCTCCGCACGCTGACGGTCCTTGGCAAAGCGGTAAGCCTCCTCCAGGAGGCGGGCCAGGACATATCCCTTGAGACCATTCCGCTGGACGATCCCGGATCCTTCGAACTACTTCGCCGGGGCGAAACCACAGGCGTTTTTCAGTTGGAGGCCGGCACCACTTCTCGCATGACGGTCGAGGTTGCGCCGGGCCGGTTCGACGATCTCGTAGCCCTAATGGCTCTCATCCGGCCGGGGCCGATGGCGATGGCACCCGATTACATCGCCCGGAAGCACGGACGAACGCCAATCGAATACGTTCATCCGGAAGTCGAGCCTATTCTTCGCGAGACGTACGGGGTCGCGCTCTATCAAGAGCAAGTTATTCGAATCGCGAACGTTCTCGCCGGTTTTTCGATGTCGGAGGGCGATGGCCTCCGCAAGGCAATGGGCAAGAAATTGCCTGAGGAAATGACGAAGTACAGGGACCGGTTTATTTCGGGATGCGGCGATCGCGGCATCGAGAAGCGCTTGGCGATTGACATATTTGCCATGATAGAGCGATTCGCCGGTTACGGATTCCCAAAGGCACACAGTGCCGCATACGCCGTAATAGCGGCGCAGACTGCATACCTGAAGGCAAACTACCCGGTCGAGTTCATGGCAGCCCTACTTTCATCCGAGCTTGGCAATACCGATCGCATCGTCTCGCTGCTAGCAGAATGCCGACGTGCCGGAATTTCTGTCCTGCCGCCGAACATCAATCGCAGCGCGGTTGAATTTAGTGTTGAGCGCACCGAGGATGGGGCGAGCGCCGTTCGATTCGGACTAGCCGCGGTGAAAAACGTTGGTGTGTCCGCGGTCCGCGCCATCATCGAAAGTCGTCGCGCGGAATCGTCCGGGAGATTTCCATCGTTGAGCGCCGTGTGCGACGCGATCGACTGGTCAACAGCCAATCGGCGCGCACTTGAGGCGCTTGCGAAGGCCGGCGCTCTCGATGAGCTCGGCGACCGCGGAGGCGTTCTCGCGGCTCTCGACGGAGCCATTGCCGCCGCGCAGAAGCGGCAGCGAGCGACGGCCAAGGGGCAGATGGACTTGTTCGGCGGCGGGGGTGTTGACGACGAGCCGGCATCGCCGCCAATTCAGCCTTCTACTACGGCTCCCCGCGAGATCCTCGAATGGGAAAGAGAGCTGCTCGGGACGTATATGAGCGCCCATCCACTCTCGGAGATTCTGGATGCGGCTTTCCAATCCGAAAACGGCCGTAGCCTCTGCGAAATTGCCCAGCTCGAGACCCGAGACCTTGGAGCGACCGTACGGCTACTCGCGATGGTGACCAGTGTCCGCCGAATCGTCACAAGAACTGAGCGGTCCATGGCAGTGGCTGTGCTGGAAGATCTCACAGGCCAAATCGATCTCGTGCTGTTCCCGGAGGCGTTTGAGCGCCATGGGGAATCACTTCGCGATGGAGTCATCCTTGATGTGCGGGGGCGACTCGAGCGACGCGGCGAGGCGTTGCAGATCGTGTGCGAGTCACTCTCGGCTGATCTACCGACTACTGCCGCCGATGCCTATGAACCAGACAATGTTCTCATTCGGTTCCGCCCCGGTGCCGAACCTTGGGCTGAGATCAGGACGATGCAGGAAGTCGACTCCATTCTGAAAAGTCATGAAGGTGACTGCCCGGTCATGATCGAGGTTCCCGCGGAGGCAGGCCGTATGTGCCGGCTGATCAGCAGGACGCTTCGCTGCGAATGGTCGCCCACGCTCGCAGACGAGCTGCATAAAGTGACCGGGGTGCTGGTTGCGGAGTTGCTGCCCGGTGTGCCAGCCAGGCTAGCGTCGTAACACGTCAGAGCTCACACAGGGCGCCGGCGTGAGGAAAGCCAATCCAGGACCTGACCCGGCGACCAGCAGTTCAGGATCTGATTCGGCTTCAACCAGGCTCGCCGAGCCATCGCCACACCGTATTCCATCAGCGAAAAACCCGCGGGGTGATGGGCGTCGCAGTTGATCGTGATCAAGCAGCCGCCCCGACTGGCGCGGTAAGCGAGGGCTGGATCAAGATCGAGGCGCGCTGGATCGGCGTTGATTTCAAGGGCCGTGTCGGTCCGTGCCGCCACCTCGAAGACTTGCTCCCAATCAAAATCCCCGCCTTCGCGACGCTCGATCAAGCGGCCCGACGGGTGGGCGATGATGTCGACATTCGGATTCTCTAGCACCCGCAACAGGCGTGCCGTGATCTCCTCCCGGGGTTGCCGCAAACCGGTGTGGAGCGAGGCGACGACGACGTCCAGACTCGCGAGCGTCTCGTCGTCGAAATCGAGCGAGCCGTCTCTGTGCACTTCGATCTCCGCACCGGCCAGAAGCTGAACGCTGTCCTCGCTGTTCGCCGCGTCGATCTCTAATCTCTGCTGCCGAAGTCGTTCGACATCGAGCCCGCCGGCAACACCCAGGCTGTGACTATGATCGGTTATCCCGAGCAGACTGTAACCCCGGGCAGCCGCCGCTTCGGCCATCTGGCTGACTGAAGCGGCTCCGTCGCTCCATGTTGTGTGTGCGTGGAACTCGGCATTGATATCCGCAATCGTCACGAGGGACGAGATCTCTTCAAAACGCTCGAATTCTTCGTCACCAGACCGGAGCTCCGGTGGGACGTATGGAAGGCCGCGCAGCGCGTAAATCTCCTCTTCAGTTGCAGCGTTCTCCGGGATTGACCCTAAGCGCTCGATATGAAGCGCGTTCCCGGTGGCCAGGAGGAGCGATGTGCCCCACGACCCGGGATCGGTAAGGAGCACATCCGCGTGTAGTCCATTTGCCAGTGATATTCGCAAGGACCTTTCGTCGCTCCACGCGACGTCAGTAACCATTGCTAAATCAGTAATGGCGGCTGCCGCCGCGGCCAGGTCGGTCGACGCGATAACGAAGTCCAGGTCGCCGACCGTTACCTCCCAGCGCCGGGCGCTGCCCGCGACGCTGACCATGTCCTGTGGCCGCAGCTCCGAGTATGCCGTTAGGAACGCTCTCGCTACCGGCAGCGCCGCGCCAAGCGGCAAGCGGCCCGACCTCCGTCGCACCTCCTCGATACCGGCCAGCATTGTCGCTTCAGCCCGTGCCCCCAAACCTTTAGCCGCCCGCACCCTTCCCGCGGCGAGGGCGTCCTCGAGCGCGGCAAGATTGTCCACACCCAGGTCGGAATGGAGCCGCAAGGCCGTCTTTGCGCCTACCCCGGGGATCGCGATGATCTCGATTAGGGACTCGGGGATGCGTCCGGCGAGTTGATTGTGTGCGTCGAAGCTTCCGGTGTCGAGGATTTGCTTGACTGCGGTAGCAATCCCTTCGCCAATGCCCGGGATATCGCGTAGGCGGCCCTCTGCCGCGACCTCGCTGACTCGGCGCGGGTAAACCCTGATCGATTCAGCGGCACGCGTGAACGCCCGGGTGCGAAACGGACTTTCACCAGCGATCTCCAGCAAACGGCCGTGGCGCTCTAGGATTTCAGCTACGGCCGCGTTGGAGACGACCGCCGTCATGAGGCCCTGGCGGCACGAGCGTCGTTTCGCGCCTTCGATGCCGAGCGACGAATATATCGTTGGATCAGGCTCACGGTGGCCGGCGGGTCCTCGGCTAGAACGAGGACGACGTCTTTCGAGCGAATCATGTTCAAGGCTTGCTGGACCGCGGCGCGTTCGCCCGAGGCCTGAAGGAATATAGGAGGAATTGAATTACTGGCGGCGCCCTGCCGGAGGAGGTCGAGGCGCTCCGGGGCCCAGACACCGTGAGCGATCAAGACACCTCCGTTCCTCCCCAAGAGCCTGGCGACCTCAGAAAGATCGCCCGTCGGAACTTCGGGCATGGGACCAACGACCCGGATCTGACGACCAGGCCCGAGGTTCGCGCATGCGCGGAGCGAGCTGCGCAAGAACCACGACGGCATCGGACGGTCCACGACGATCATGGCTGAGTCGACCTCGAACACGTTGAACGAGCCAGGCATCGATTCGGGCTGAGCGTCGTGGGCCACCAAACCGGCTGCAATTTCAGGCGCTGTAATCCCGCAAGTGCGGGCGATTGCCGTGGCAATAAGAGGGTTCTGGACAGCGAAGGGGATAGTGCCCTCGCGTGTCGAGGGCAGCCGCCGGACCTCGGTAATCGACTGCGTTAACCCG
>JAICRA010000269.1 GCA_025937615.1 Thermomicrobiales bacterium
CGACAATTGGACTATACGTCTACCGGCCGCTCCGCCAGCGAAAGCTCGACGCGCATCGAGTTCAGCCCTCGTTGGACTGTCAACTGGACTCTGTCACCAGGCTTGTATTGGAACAGCGCCCCGACCATCGATTGCCGCTCACCGACTCGCTCCAGATCGATCGCGGTGACAATGTCGCCGACCTGCAGACCCGCCGCCTCCGATGGGCTACCCGGGACTACCCCCTGCACGTAAAACCCTTCTTCCACGGGAAGCGCCCACTGAGCGATGATCTGGTCGTCCAGGGGCACCAGTTGCAGACCGAGATAGGGGTAATCGACCGCTCCCTCGGCGATCAGTTCCTCGGCGACGCGGGTGACTGTTCGCGCCGGCACGGCGAAGAAGAGTCCTTGGGCGTCGACGATGCCGAGGGTATTGATGCCAACGACTTCGCCGGCCAGCGTCACCAGCGGTCCACCGGAGTTCCCCGGGTTGATGGCCGCATCGTGCTGGATCAGATTCAGCAGCTCTGGACCGCCGTTGTTGTCGGGGACCGTTCGGCCGAGCGCGGAGACGATGCCTTCTGTGACGGTGTTCGTGAAGGTCCCCAGGGGAGAACCGATGGCGAGCACGGCCTGTCCCGGAAGGAGGCTATCCGAATCGCCCAGGCGCGCCACGGCGGGCACCGGTGGGTCGACTTTCAGGACGGCAACGTCGCTGTTTGCATCGGCGCCGACGAGGGTGGCGGGCAACTCTCGCCCATCCTCCAGAACAACGAGAAACTCGCTCCCACCCTCCACGACGTGCTGGTTTGTGACCACATGCCCATCCTTGTCGAGGATGAAGCCGCTCCCGGAGCCGCTGGGTACTGCGTCGGTCTCGCCCTCTTCGATCTGCTCATTGATGACGGTCACCACCGCGGGTCCGATCTGCTCGACTACTTGGGTCGGCGTCAGCGCGGCCGATGCAGCGGCGGCGGTTTTTGGTTCAGGCAACGTCCTTGGCGGAGGCGGCATCGACGCCGCGGGCGGCACGGCAGACGGTTCCCCGGTGCACACGGCGTAGGCAATGAGTGGTCCTGCCTCGCCAGCGATGGTGTTCGGCACCGCGGTCCAGCCGAACCGGGCCACATCGCCATTTTGGTCGAGTTGGACCGTCGGGCGGGAAGTGGCCACGAATACCACCGGCGGCTCTGGCGGCGCCTCTTCAGGAGTCGTGGTTTCGGGAGGAGCCGGTGGCTCCGCTCCTTGCAGCTCATAGCCACCGCTGAGCAACACCTGGCCCGGCTCGCACCAGGCCGTCATCGGCCCACTGAACAGTGACTGGCCGAAGGTCGCTCCCTCTTGTGCCAACGAGGGAGTGACGGTAAGCGCCGGCACCATCACTACGCTTGCGATGAGTCGATTCATGAAACGCATCCAGTTCCTCCGCAAGGATCCAAATCACGGGCCGCCCTAAAGGATGCACTGTCAGGGCACGTTCGTGCCGCTCTCCGTCGTCGAAGGCTCCAGCCCGCCCGACGCACGAGTAGCCGAGTCTGCTGATCATCACATCTGTTTGGAAGACGGTGTTCGCCCGGAAGGAGCCATAAATCACGGAGGCCGGTGCAAATCCCGGCCTCCGTCTCACTGGTACCCTGTGACTTCGATGATCATGCCGTTTCGGCGTAGGGAATCTCCTGCTCGCTGACGCTCATCAGCAGCGGCCGCGTGCGGTTGTTGATGACGTTGGCGTCGACAACGCATTTACGGACATTGTCCAGCGAGGGAATCTCGTACATCACGTCGAGCAGCACTTCCTCGATCGTCGTGCGCAGACCGCGGGCGCCCGTCTTGCGCTCCTCCGCTTGCTTGGCGGTGGCCTCCAATGCATCGTCGGTGAAGACCAACTCCACGTTGTCCAGCGCGAAGAACTTCTCGTACTGCTTGACGACCGCGTTCCGTGGTTCGGTCAGGATCCGGATCAGGTCAGGCCGCGTCAGCGTGTCGAGCGAGACGGAGACCGGCAGACGACCCACGAACTCGGGGATGAGTCCGTATTTCAGGAGATCATCGTGGGTCAGGAACTGCAGCGGGTTCTCGATGGCGACCTTCGCCTCCTCGGCGGAGGACCCGAACCCGATCGGCACCTGCTTACCGATCCGCTTGGCTACGATCTCATCCAGCCCCTCGAACGCGCCGCCGCAGATGAACAGGATGTTGCGAGTGTCGATCTGGATGTATTCCTGGTGAGGATGCTTGCGCCCGCTCTGAGGTGGGACGTTGGCAATGGTGCCCTCGATGATCTTCAGGAGCGCCTGCTGCACTCCCTCACCGGAGACGTCTCGGGTAATGCTCGGGTTGTCGGCCTTGCGCGCGATCTTGTCGATCTCGTCGATGTAGATGATGCCGGTCTGCGCCCTGGCGACATCACCGGCGGCCTGGATCAGCCGAAGCAAGATGTTCTCGACGTCTTCTCCAACGTAGCCGGCCTCCGTTAGCGCGGTGGCGTCGGCAATCGAGAACGGCACGTCGAGCAGCTTGGCCAGGGTCTGTGCCAGCAAGGTCTTGCCGCAACCTGTTGGTCCGACGAGCAGGATATTGCTCTTTTGCAGCTCAACGTCGTCATCGCCATCGAGCCCGGCGTTGATGCGCTTGTAGTGGTTGTAGACCGCAACGGACAGGATGCGCTTGGCGCGATCCTGTCCGATGACGTAGCTATTGAGACGCTCGTACAACTCGCGCGGCGTCGGGATGCCGGCAAAGGATGGCTCCACCCGCGGCGATGTCGGCTCCTCCTCTTCGATGATCTCGCGGCAAAGCTGCACGCATTCATCACAGATGTAGACCTGGTTTGGCCCGGCTATGAGCCGGCGTACCTCTTCCTGGCCCTTGTTACAGAAGGAGCACCGGTAATGCACCCGCCCACCTCGCGTCGTATTCATGCCGCCGCTCTCACTCATAGTCGTTGCCGCATCGA
>JAICRA010000136.1 GCA_025937615.1 Thermomicrobiales bacterium
CCAGTGCGCCCGCCAGCGGGAGGCGCCGTCGACCATCGCCGCCTCCAGTGGCTCGGTCGAGAGTGACAGGAGTCGCGCCACGAAGAGGATGACACCCAGCACGGCCTCGCGCCAGATGATGACGGCACCGACGGAGAGGAGAGCGATCCCGGGGTCACCTAGCCAGTCCTGGCGGAGGAACCCGAGCCCAGCCGCACCCAGCATTTGATTGAGCGCGCCGTTCTTGGTCAGCATGGCGCTGAATGCGATGCCTGAGACAGTAATCGAGATGATGTACGGCGTGAAGAGGATGAAGCGGTAGAGCGGGGCGGCTTTGCGCTGTTCAAAGAGCAGCAGGGCGAGAACCAGAGCCACCACGATCATGATTGGGACGCAGGCCATCAGCAGGAGGTTGTTACGGATGCTGGTCAAGAAGAGGGGATCACTCAGCACCAACTGGTAATTGTCGAACCCGACATAGAGCGACATGTTGCCGAGACTCTGGAAGAGACTCATCCGGACTAGGCTGTAGACGGGATAGATAAAGATCAACCCGACCAACACCAGCGCGGGCAGCAGGAAGATGAGCGCCTGCCACCCGGTCTTGCTGGTGCGACGGGTCGATCGTGCGCCCCGCGACACGCCAGGCAACGGACGCCCAATGGCGAGAGATGATCCTTGCTCGTTCGCCACCACGTGCCGACGGAACCTCCCTAACCTGCAGGATTATGGTTTCTCTGGTCGCGCATATCATACCCAGGCCGGGATCAGCGAGAGGCAGCAAGGGGCCGCGCAAACGATTGACGCAACATCGGGAAGGTTCTGCCCTGTGGCGATTGTCATAAGAAGCATGTGACTCACGATGTCAACCTTGAATAAACGCACTGCTCTCGTCACCGGGGGTACGCACGGCATCGGCCGGGCCATCGTCGAGCACTTCCTTATGGAGGGCGCCCGGGTGGCGACAGTAGCGCGGAGAACCCCAGACGAACTTCCACAGGACGTGGCGTTCCTGCCCTTCGACCTCGCCGACGCTGCTGCACTGCCCGCACTCGTCGCTGCCATCGAGAACGCGGTTGGTCCACTCGACATCCTTGTCAACAATGCGGGCATTTGGCGGGAGACTTCGGCGCTAGATCTGGCCCCTGCTGATTGGAGTCAGGTGCTCGCCGTCAACCTGACCGCACCGGTGCTGCTAGCGACCCTTGTTTCCCGCGGCATGGCAGACCGGGGCTACGGGCGCATCGTGAACGTCACCTCGATTCACGGGCGCTTCGCGGCCGAATCGGCGCTGGCCTACGCCGCCGCCAAGGCTGGGTTGGAGCAAGCCACGCGCAACCTCGCCGTCGATCTGGCGTCCCACGGTATCCTCGTCAACGCGGTGGCGCCGGGGTTCATCTCGACCCGCCTCAGCGTCATGGATGGCGTTCACGAGCGTGACACCGACTGGTTCCAGCGCATCTATGTTGGAAATGGAAGACTACCGCTACGCCGTCACGCCGAGCCGGCTGAGGTCGCGCCGAGCGTCGCCTGGCTGGCCAGCGAGCAGAACAGCTACATCACCGGGCAGGTGCTCGGCGTCGATGGCGGTCTGAGCATCACGTTTTGAGCCAAGGATGCGTGGAGTTGAGAGGTGATAGCCTGCGGAGGTTGATGATTCCAGGGTGGTGTCCCCGGTAAGGGAGAGGAACCATGAGCGTGGTGTCATGTGGTTGCAATGAGTTTCGCTGGCGGCGGCTTGTGACGCGTCGTCATCTCCTCAAAGGGGGAGCGGGTCTGGCTGCGCTGGGGCTGCATCTGCCCGCGTCACGCTTCGCCGCGCTGGCGCAGGAGGCGACGCCGGCGGGAGCAGGCACGCGAGAAGTCCTGATCCAGGGTCAACACCCGTCTCCAGTCATCAACGGCTCTTACGTTAGCCCGCTGGTCGAAATCTTCGGTGAGGTCGAGATCGGCCAGCGCTGTTTTATTGCAGGGAATACGCTGCTCTACGCTGCCGAAGGAGTGCGCATTCACCTGGGCCATGAGAATAACTGCCAGGACAACGCCTACCTGTTCGCCCGCCAGACAAACCTCACGTTTGGCGACATGGTTTCGATCGCGCATCAGGCAGTCATCGAGAACTCGATTGTCGGTGACTTCACCTTCTTCGGCTTCCGCTCCCGGACTCGCAACTCCGAGATCGGCGAGGGCGCCATGATCATGCACAACACCACGGTCGAGAACGTTGTCATCCCACCGAACCGGATCACTCCTCTCGGGGTTCGCATCACGACCCAGGACGAGGCCGACGCCCTACCGGAGGTGACAGAGGCCAACGACGAATTCAAGCACGAGGTTCAGGAGGTCAACATCGCCTTTGTCGAGGGCTACACTGCCCTCTTCGAGCAGGTTGGCCGCGACGGTGTGGAAGGTATCGGGCCGAACCCCGTCACCGACTTCAATCCCGTCTCGGTTTCGCCACAAATTGGTGACGGCGCCAACTTGGCGGAACTTGTCCGCATCACTGGCGACGTTCGGCTCGGCGAGGGAAGCGCTGTCGGCCAGCGCTCTGCGATCCGCGCCGATGAAGGGACGCCGATTGTGATCGGGCGCCGCGCCCGCATCCAGAGTCGCGTCACATTCCACGCCCTCAAGGGCACCAGCATCGAGGTCGGCGATAACGCCCGGATTGGAGACGGAGACGTCATCCACGGCCCGGTCAGCATCGGCGACAACTTCGTCGCCGAAGACGACTGTGTCGTCTTCCAGGCGACGGTTGAAAACAATGTGACAGTCCGCTCCGGGGCCACGGTCGCCGGGAATTTTGTCCTCCGCGAGGGCACGATCGTCCCTGAGGGCGCGGTCGTCACCAACCAGAACGAGGCTGACGCACTGCCCGTGCGCTAGTTGCGAGCTCGGTCGAGAAGGCGAGAAGACGACTGTTCGAACGTCAGACCGCTCCGCGCTCTGGCGCGGAGCGTACGGCGGTCGCGTATAGTGCACTCAGTTGACCCTACGTACGACGAACCGAATAGGCTTCGCCGGGCGATGTCTGTCCCAGTACTTGCGACGAGTGCAGCGTACTTCTCTGGAGGGGATCACCGTGCACGACCATCGATTTGACGTCGTGGTCCGGGCGTTGTCGGAGCGTGCCTCGCGACGTGGGGCGCTCCGCGGTTTGACTGCCACGGTTGCCGCCCTGCTTACAGTGATGCGAGAAGCGGGGACTTCGGCGCACCATGCAAGGACGCCGCTTGGTGGCGCCTGCCGTCACACGAGTCAGTGTCTCCATCACGCCGTCCTGATACGGCGCGTCAGGAGCCGATCGTCCCGGCAAGCCGTCTACTGCGCCGACAATGGCTTCCGGTATGACGGCGCCCTCAATTGCTGTCGCTACGGAGGCGGAAGCTGCCAGCGTGACGAGCACTGCTGTGGCTCTCGCCATTTCTGCCGCCACAAGGTTTGCACGTACCGGGCATAACCGGGTCGCTACGCCTGTTCTCAATGATCGCTACCGCCTACATTAGCGGCTCACAAGCGCTGTCGGGTGTCGAGCGTGGTGGGTGAATGGCTGATTTCGATTTGGCGGTGATCGGCGGGGGTATCGTCGGGCTATCGACGGCGATGCAGATGACGGAGCGGTTCCCAGGGATCTCCGTCGCGGTCGTGGAAAAGGAACCGGCGCTGGCGCGCCACCAGACCGGGCGCAACAGCGGGGTCATCCACGCCGGTGTCTATTACCAGCCGGGAAGTCTCAAGGCTCAGTTCTGCCGCGAGGGGGTCGAAGCGACGATCCAGTTCTGTCGCGAGCGGGGCATCGCCTACGAACAATGCGGCAAGCTGTTGGTGGCCACCGAGCCCGCGGAGCTACCTCGCATGGATGCGCTCTACGAGCGTGCCCGCGCCAATAGCATCGAAGTCGAGCGCCTGGACAAGGCGGAGGTCGTCCGGCGCGAACCGCGCATTCGCGGGCTGGCCGGGCTCTTCGTCAAGACCACCGGGATCGTCGATTACGCACAGGTCGCAAAAGCCATGGCCGGCGTCGTCGCCGAGCGCGGCGGGGCGATTCTCACCTCGAGCGAGGTGACCCACATCGAGGAGGCACCCTCGGGCGTGACCCTCGACGTGGGGAAAGATCGCATCCGGGCTCGCCACGTCATCGCCGCGGCCGGACTCCAGGCGGACCGGATCGCGCGGTTGTGCGGCGTTAATGTCGATTTTCGGATCGTGCCCTTCCGTGGAGAGTACTACCGGTTGAGATCCGACAAGGACAGCATCGTCAGCCATCTGATCTACCCCATCCCCGACCCGGAGCTGCCATTCCTCGGTGTCCACTTGACCCGCATGATCGGTGGCTACGTCACCGTCGGACCGAATGCGGTCCTCGCCTTCGCGCGAGAGGGATACGAGTTTGGCACTGTCAGTCTGCGCGACCTGCGTGAGATGGCCTCATTTCGCGGCTTTCGCCGGGTCATCCAGGCGAATCTGAAGTCCGGCGTGCTGGAGATGGCGAACTCGTTGCTGAAGTCACGGTACCTGGCGCTCTGCCGGCGCTACTGCCCGGAGCTGGAGCTGTCGGACCTCTTGCCCTATCGCTCCGGTGTCCGGGCCCAGGCTGTGCTGGCGGACGGGACGATGGTCCACGATTTCTTGATCGGGGAGACGGAGCGGACGATCCATGTGCTGAACGCTCCGTCACCCGCGGCGACCTCCTCTATCCCTATCGGCCGTCACATCGCGCGACTGGCGGAGCAGAAGTTCGCCTGGAGAGCGGCATGATGCTGGAGTCAGCATTCCAGCGCGATGCGCTCCCTCTACAGCGAGTCTGGCGCTGCCGCCGTGCCCAAGGGAAAACCATGTCCCGACGCGCCTAGGCGCCGCAACAGCTCGAGAGCGGCCTCGGTCATGCGTTCTCCTGCCTCCGGCGCGAGCCGGCTGGGATAGGCGAAGCGCGGTTCGTAGCCGCCGCGGGCAAACGCCTCCAG
>JAICRA010000189.1 GCA_025937615.1 Thermomicrobiales bacterium
CACATCATCGTGATTGGCCGAGGCCAGCAGCGCCAGGATCTGCTCGCCGCGTCGCAAGTGTTGGCCGCCGAGCTCGGTATGCTGGCGGACCCAGCGGGTGAGGCTCATCTCGACCGGCCCGTAGTAGCGGAGCATCTCCTCGATCGCGGACTTCAGGAGAGTCGGGGTCTCGCGCAGTCGGGCACGTTGCTCCGGGTACTCGAAGAGCGCCAATGTGCCATTGCCAATCAGGTTCACGGTCGTTTCGTGTCCCGCGACAATCAGCAGGAAGATCATCGAGAGCAGCTCGTTTTCCGACAGCTTGTCTCCCTCTGCCTCGGCCAGCACCAGCCCGCTCAGGAGATCGTCGCCGGGGTTCGAGCGCTTATCGGCCACGAGGCGACGCATGTACGCGATGAACTCGATCAGTTTCGCGGTGACCGCCGGATTCGCCCGGTCCGCCGGCGTGAAGGAGACGGCCGCCTGCGACCATTCGCGAAATTTGTCCCGGTCCGCCAGAGGAATCCCTAGCATCTCGGAGATCACGGTCAAAGGCAGCGGATAGGCAAAGTCGCTGATAAGCTCCATCTCGTGACGGCCCGTCTCGTTGGCCCGTGCCTGGACCGTATCGAGGAGCCTATCCGCGATCGCCTGCACGCGCGGCCGCAATCCTTCGATGTATTTCGGCGTAAACGGGATCGCCACGAGACGACGTAACCGGGAGTGATCAGGAGGATCGACAGCCAGGAGGTTTCGTCTCAAGATCTCGTCGGTTTGCGTCGCCATCTCCTGCTGCTCAGGAGTGAGATGTTCCGTGGCCTGCTGGAACAGCAGAGTGTATTCATCCTCACTCAACGCGTTGGATGGATCGTTGGCGAACCGCTCGTCGTCCTTGAGCATTGCCACCACCTCCGCGTACCGGGTCACGAACCAGACCGAGTTGCCCGCCGGCATCGTGACGCTGATAACCGGTCCTTGCTTGCGCATCGCCGCGTAAACCGGAAATGCTCGCTCCTTGAACTCCGCGCCGAACATCGCCGCGCCCGATTCCTGCTCCACTCTGGTTACTCCTCGCGTGATGTCGTCGGCCGGTCGTTCAGGTCCAGACACGCCTCGGTAGGGCAACGCTGCGTCTTCACCTGCGGCAAAATCGGCACATATGAGCGCTCGCCAGCCTACCGTCCAACCGCTGCCGCGTCACGAGCGCCCCTTCCGCGTGCTGCGCTACCGCGATTTCCGCCTGATTTGGAGCGCGGAGGCTCTCTCTCAGACCGGGACCCAAATCCAGCGCGTGGCAGTCGCTTGGCAGGTGTTCGAGCTCACAGGGGACCCGATTCACCTTGGCCTGCTCGGGCTGGTACGGTTCGTGCCGCTCTTTCTCTTTGGCCTGGTCGGTGGCGTCGTCGCCGATCGTTATGATCGTCGCCAGACCCTCATCCAGGCGCAAATCGCGCTCATGGGCGTAGCCGGGGCGTTTGCTGTACTAACCGCGACCGGCGGCATCACCCTGGCATGGATCTACGGTCTGACCGCGCTCTCGGCGCTGTTGAATGCGGTCGCTGCTCCGACCCGGCATGCGCTGATCCCGACCTTGGTGCCTACGGCATCGATTCCGGCCGCCATGAGTATGGGTGTTCTTGCCTTCCAGGGTGCCGGGATGGCAGGTCCTGCCATCGGGGGGGTGCTGGTGGCCTCGGCGGGGATCGCCCCCTCGTACGCGGTCGATGCTGTGACCTTCGGCATCGGCGCGATCGCCGCGTTTGCGCTGCACTCGCGCCCGGCGCGAGCGGCGCCAGTCGTCAGCGGGCGCGCGGCCGCGATCGAGGGTTTGCGGTTCTTGCGGGAGTCACCAGTCCTGCTGGGAACAATGTCCCTGGACTTCCTGGCGAGCTTTTTTGGGGCCTACGCGACACTCTTGCCAATCTTCGCGTCCGATGTCCTCGGCGGTGGACCACGAACGCTCGGATGGCTTCTGACTGCGCCCGCGGCAGGCGCCGTTGCTGGCGCCACGATTATGGCGAGCCGTCGCCCATTGGCACGCCCCGGCGTCGGGATCCTAGCGGCGATCGTCGTCTTCGGACTCAGCATTACCGCATTTGCGCTCAGCCGCAACCTTTGGCTTTCTCTCGCCTTTCTTGCCGTCAGCGGTGCGGCAGACTCTGTCAGCGTCTCCCAGCGCCACACGCTGCGGAACTTGCTGACGCCGGACCAGCTACGGGGCCGGGTCGCAGCCGCGCATTCGACCTTTGCCGCCGGCGGCCCCCAACTTGGAGACGTCAGAGCGGGCATTGTCGCCTCCTTGATAGGCGCTCCCGCAGCGGTTGCCATCGGAGGCTTGGCCGCCGCGCTCACGGCGCTGATCGTCGCACGTCTAGTACCGGGGATCGCCAGTTTTCGGTGGGAGACCGACAACTCCGCCGTCGAGACCAAGGACAGCGAGAAATCCGGTGCTGAGGGAGTCAAACGTATTGACGAAAGAGGTTCCAGGTCGATATGATGCGAAGGAGTGTCCCGGGCAACCGTTTCTCTGGCTCTCAGCCGGAGAATGCGCGCGGACGAGGGCACTGTCAGGCGGTTCGCCGCTTGGCCGCGTGGTTCTGGGAGGGCTGGATTTCCTGGGCCAGGTGCTGGAGTGAGACGCGACGGCTGACGCGGCTTTTTCCATTGCCTTGCCACAGAAATTCGTGAGCGAGAGCTCCGTCGGCTCGTTGCTCTAAACCGCTCCTGGTGACGGCCCTGCGGTCGCGGGCTTCAGGTGTAGGGGATCTGAAGTTCGTCGCGCAAGGCGCTGCAGCGCCGACGGTTGGTCCAACGTTCAGCCAGTGTGCGAAGGGGAGGAGCGTCTCAAGTGAAACTCTCGCGAGTGGTTCTGGGTTCGGCGGTTGCCGTCTCGCTGGTTGGTGGTGGCCTGATGGCAGTGCCGGCCGCCGCACAGGACGAGTGCGGCGTCACCATCTATGGCGGCGATGTCTTGAACGAGACCGTCATCGATCTCAACGCGAATGGCGGTACGGGCATCGCTGATGCCAGCGGCGGCTTTGGCAACACGGCCTTGACTGCTGGCCGTAATGTTGAGGGTGTAGACACCGCAGCCGCCGGCAACGGTGGCGTGGCGAGCGCTGCGGCCAATGGCGGGGCGATCTCGACCGGCAACATCAACTCCGGTGGTAACGTCGGCAACGCTATCAGCGTCGGCGACACCACCTGTGCTCCGTTTGTAGCCGAAGAGGCTCCGAAGAAAGAGGCCAAGACCGAAAAGGCGGAAAAGGCTGAAGTCGTCGCACTGCCAGATACCGGCGTCGGCATCGGCGATGCCTCGGCACTCTTCGCGCTGATCACCTCGGCTGGCGCCGCGGCCGCATCCCTCGGGCTGCGCCGCCGCTAAGTCGATTTCGCGCGAATCTCGACGGGGACGAGCCAGAGTAGTCGTCGCCGTCCAGACGAACAGACGAAAAGAAACCGCCGCGTCTTGAGACGCGGCGGTTTCTTTTCTGAGCCGTCTCGTTCAGACCACTTTTTCTGGAGCAGCGCGTTCCCAGAAATCCACGAATCGTCTGTGAAGTCGTTGGTGGTCGGGCGCGATCAGCTCCGGGTCTTTGGTGAGGAGCACCTCCGCCGCCCGCCGAGCGCGATCGAGCAGGCGGGTATCGAAGACTCCATCCAGCCACTGCATCTCCGGTAGCCCGCTTTGTCGCGTTCCAATGAAGTCGCCCGGCCCCCGCAGCTCGAGATCCTTTTCCGCGAGCAAGAAGCCGTCATCGCTGGCGACCATCGCCTCCAGGCGCTGCTCGCCATCCGGACTTCCTTCTTCCGCGAGCAGTAGGCAGTACGAGAGTACCCCCCCTCTTCCGACTCGGCCGCGAAACTGATGGAGTTGCGCCAGCCCAAAGCGGTCCGCCCCCTCTATGAGCATCACAGTCGCGTTCGGGACGTCGATCCCGACTTCGATCACCGAGGTC
>JAICRA010000315.1 GCA_025937615.1 Thermomicrobiales bacterium
GAGGTAGTCGGGCGGGACACCGCGCTCCCAACCGGCGCCGGCTATCGCGCTCGGCCAACGGGTACGGGCGAGCCGCGCGTGCAGATCGTCTACATCTGTTTGCGGAATATCGATGCGGTACGGGTCGATCATCGGATCTTGCATCCGCTTACATCCTCCCTACGTCTGGCGAGCGAAAAACTCGGAACCCTGGACGTATGCCATCGCGTCGATCCACCGCTGCTCCCCGGCGCGGCGTTCCATCTCCTCGGGCGTGACCTCTTCGACGCGCTCTTGAATCCACCAGAGATTGCCGAGTGGATCGCGGACGCGGCCGACGCGGTCACCCCAGAACAGATGGGTCATATCAGTGACCACAGTCGCCCCCGCCTCCAGCGCTCGCCGAAACGCGGCATCCCCGTCCGGGACGTAGAGGCGGAGGAAGGTGGGCGTGTCCGGCCAATCTGACTTGGCATCGAACATCATCACCACCGAATCGCCGATGCGGACCTCGGCGTGCCCAATGCTGCCGTCCTCGTTGTGGACGCGGGCGATCTCCTCCGCGACGAAAGCGGCTGTCACGAATTCGATGAGCTCGGCGGTGTCGCGGGAAATCACCCAGGGCGTGACCGTGTGGTAACCCTCCGGTACGGGAGACGGCGTCTTTTCCCTCGTATCTTCCATCGGTTCGCCCCTAACGAAGCGTGCGGAAAAACGCCCGTACGTCCTCGGTCAACCCGTCCGGGTTTTCCATGGCCAGGAAATGCCCGCCCCGCTCGAACTCGGTCCAACGCACCACGTTGTGGTCGCGCTCGGCCAGCCGGCGGATGGCGACGTCCTGGGTGAGGGAGACGGCGATGCCAGTCGGGACCGTGCCGCGCTCCCGCGGCGCGAAGGCTTTGGGGTCGTGGAACCCCTCATAGTAGTGATTCGCCGATGTGCCCGCCGTGTTCGTGAACCAGTAGATGCTGACGTTGGTGAGCATGTGGTCGCGGTCGACCGCGTCCTCGGGCGAGTCCGCCGCCGGGTCGGTCCATTCCTTGAACTTCTCCACAATCCAGGCGAGTTGCCCCACCGGCGAGTCAGCAAGGCCATAGGCGACGGTCTGCGGGCGGGTCCCCTGGATGACGGCGTACCCCATCATGTCCTGCTGGTAGTTCTGGAGCCGGGCGACCCGTTCCTGCTCCGATTCCGTGAGTCCCTCCATCTCGGCCGGGTCGCCCGAGGGGAAAGTGACAAGCGCGTTGACGTGTACGCCGATAACGTGCTCGGCGTCGACCTGGCCCAGGATCGGGGCCACGAACGCGCCGACGTCACCGCCCTGCACCCCGTAACGATCGTAGCCGAGACGCGACATCAATTCGGCGAACGCCGCGGCAATGCGTGGGTCTCCCCAGCCAGCCTCCGCTAAGGGCACGGAGAACCCGAACCCGGGGATCGAAGGGATCACGACATGGAACGCATCGGCCGCTTCGCCGCCGTGGGCGGCAGGATCGGTCAGCGGCCCGATGAGGTCGACGAACTCGACGAATGAGCCGGGCCAGCCGTGGATTAGCAGCAGCGGCATCGCGTTCGGCTCCGGAGACTCGACATGCAGGAAGTGGATTGTCTGCCCGTCGATTTCGGTGGTGAATTGGGGAAACGCATTGAGGCTGGCCTCCTCAGCGTGCCAGTCGAATCCGTCTCGCCAATACGCCGCCAGACCCTGCAGATAGTCGACGGGCACGCCGCGGCTCCAGCCGGCGCCTTCCAGCTCGCTCGGCCAGCGCGTGTCCTCCAGCCGCTCGCCCAAATCGTCCAGGTCTGCCTGCGGGATTTCGATGCGGAACGGCTTCAGCTCTGCGTTTTGCGCCATGTCACGACTCCTTTCGCCTTGGGGCTTGAGAACGGATCCGGACTAACGGACCAAGCGGAAAAATGCCCGCACGTCGTCGACGAAGAGATCGGGTTCCTCCATAGCCGCGAAGTGGCCGCCGCGGTCGAACTCCGACCAGTGGATGATGTTGGTGTTGTAGGGCTCTGCGAGCTTGCGGATCGGCTGGCCGACCTCGGCCGGGAAGAGCGCGAGCCCGGTCGGCGTCGCGTTGATCTCAGGCTCGCCCCAGGCCGCCATGTCCTCCCGGTACAGATCGGCCGACGACCTCGCCGTTTCCGTCAACCAGTAGAGCATCACGTTTGTCAGCATCTGGTCGCGGTCGACGGCGTCTTCGGGAACGGTCTCGGAGTCGGTCCACGCCTTGAACTTCTCGACGATCCAGGCGAGCTGACCGACCGGTGAATCGGTGAGCCCATAGGCGATCGTCTGTGGCCGCGTCCCCTGGA
>JAICRA010000258.1 GCA_025937615.1 Thermomicrobiales bacterium
ACAGGTTGCCTGGCTGGAGGGGCGGGCGCTCTCCTACGAGCAGGCCGTCACCTATTATCCCTGGCGCCAGGTGATCCGCGGGGCTATCGGCGCCAAGGAAAGCGAGTCGCCCGAGGTCGTGCGCGAGAAACTGCATCGCGATCCAGCTTGCGGCACGATGGCTGAGGGTGACCCGCAGTACCTCGAGGTGATCCTCTCCGTGGAGAGCGATGCGACGCTGGAGGCGGTAGCTGCGCTGGAGGGCGACTCGCTGGTCGAGCACATCGCGGCGGCGATGCGCGGCTACTTCCGTGCTCGCGCCGGCCTGATGCCGGCGGTGATCGTGCTCGACGACCTGCACTGGGCGGATACCGCCTCCCTCGATCTCTTGCTGAGGGTGGCCTCCCTGGTGGAGGACATGCCGCTTCTTATCATCTGCCTGCTCAGACCCGACAAAGACGCACCGAGCTGGCCCGCTATAGAGAGGGCGCGTAGCCGGCTCGATGCTCGCTACACAGAGATCGTGCTCGAGCCGCTCGACGCCGCACACTCCAAAGAGCTGCTCGGAAATCTGCTCTATATCGAGGAACTGCCCGAGAGCGTGCGCCAATTGATCTTGGACAAGGCAGAGGGCAATCCATTCTTCGTCGAGGAAGTGATCAGGACGCTGATCGATTCCGAATACATTGTCCAGGAGAATAGTCACTGGCGCGCAACGAGGGAGATCGTGAACGTTACCATCCCCGATACGCTGACCGGCGTGCTGAGCGCGCGCATCGACCGCCTACCGGAGAATACCAAGCACGTAGCCCAGACCGCCGCGGTTCTCGGCCGCATCTTCGCGCACCGCGCCCTGATTGCGACCTGCGCGGCAGCTCCCCCTCCTGAACAGATCGAGGACGTCGAGCCTCACCTCGGTGTCCTGACCTACGAGGAGCTGGTCCGCGAGCGGGTACACGATCCCGAACTCGAATACATCTTCAAGCACGCCCTCACCCAGGAGGCTGCCTACGAACTGCTCTTGATCAGACGCCGCAAAGAGCTCCACCGCCGCGCGGGAGTGGCGCTCGAACAACTCTATCCGGAGCAGCGGGGCGAGCTGGCATCGGCGCTGGCTTATCACTTCCGGCTCGCGGAAGAGTGGCGTCGGGCCGCCGACTACGCGATGGGCGCAGGCGCGCAGGCGGTGAAGGTGTTCGCGATGAGTGAAGCTCTAGCTCACTATGACGATGCCTACGAGGCGCTGAAGAAAGTCTCCGACGCCTCCCCCGAGCAGCTGTGTGACGTGATCCTCGGCTGGACGCCGGCGGCGCTCAAGCTCAAACCGTACCAGGAAGTGGTGAACCGGCTGGAGGAGGCGGAGGAGATCGCGCGTGAACTCGGAGATGAAGCCCGCCTCGCGCGGGTGTTGCACTGGATCGGCAACGCATACATCTCCAATGGTTTCCCATCGCGCGGGATGCCGGCGCTGTTCGAAAGCTACCAGCTTGCGGAACGCCTCGGCGACGAACGGCTCACCCTGGTGGCCACGTTCTGGATGACGGCGGAAATGATCGATCGAGATCCGCGCGGCGGGCTCGAGCAGATGGATAACGTGATCGAGGCAGCGCGCAAGTATCGCCGGCGCGAGGTGGAAGCACACGCCCTTGCCAAGAAGGCCACGGCCCACGCGCGGCTGGGGGAGTTTGCAGAGGCGCGCGACGCCGTAGAGCAGGCCTACGAAGCATCGCGCAAGGCCGACTCGGTGGTGAACGGGGCCGACGTGGCGCTGATGTCGTCGCAGGCCTTTCTGGCTATGGGAGATGTGCGGAGCGGACTGGAACATAGCCAGCGCGGTACGGAACAGGCCCTGTCGGCCGACGGCCTGGAATGCGCCATGTATGGTCACTACTGCACGGGGCTCGGTAACCTGCAATCACGCAACCCGGCCGAAGCGCGGCGGGCCTTCGAATCCGCCCTCAAGCTACTCACCGATAACCTCTTCGAATTGCGGGGCTCGGAAGTAATAGTGAACGAGTTACGCGCCGGACTCGCTATTGCCCGGTTCTTGGGTGGAGACACCGGGGCGATCAACGACATGGAAAATGCGTTGGCGAACGCCGATGCGGCAGGCGACGATTATACGGTTGCATTCATCGCCCAGGCTCTTGGTGAGGGGTACACGCAGCTGGGCGACTTCGAGCGGGCGGAACAACACCTCGACAACGCTCTGGATTACTACCGCCGCAACGACATGAAACCCTACGTGGCGAGAGCACTGCGATCTTCGGCAACTTTGCATGAAGCGCAGGATCGCATCGCTGAAGCGGAACGAGATCTCGCGGAGGCCGGACGACTGATGGAGGAAATGCCCCTGCCACCGGTTCGTCTATTCGGCACCTTACAACTCGATGCTGACGATCCTCAGCCGGCCGGACCAGCCGATCGCTGAACAGAAACCTAGAAGGGGCGCGCTAATGCTCGACGAGCTACGCAAGATTCCCCTTTTCGCCGACCTCTCTGAAGAAGACCTGCTGCAGTTGTATCAGATGGCGGAGACTGTCTCCGTCCCCGCGGGGCAGCTCGTGCTGCGGGAAGGCGACCAGGGTGACTCGCTCTTTGTCGTTCTCAGCGGCGAGCTGGAGGTTACCAAACGTCAGGGCAGCCAGGAAATCCTGCTCGCGTTGTACAAGCCTGGGCAGTTCTTTGGCGAGATGGCTCTGCTCGAGCAGGCGCCACGATCTGCTTCGGTGCGTACATTGCAAGAGAGCCGCCTGTTGGTGGTAAGTCAAGTCGCCTTCCAGACGCTGCTCTCGTGCAGCCCTTCGGCGCCCATGAAGATTTTGCACACCGTAACATCCAGGTTGCGAAGCACGGAATCGGCTCTGATCCAGAACGAAAAGATGGCCGCCCTCGGTACGCTCGCCGCAGGCCTGGCGCACGAGTTGAACAATCCGGCCGCCGCCATAAGGCGCAGCGCCGCACAGCTGCGTGATGCGCTGGCCGAGCGAGACCTTTCGGCGGCCCGGCTCCACTCGCTCGCCACCGACCAACACCA
>JAICRA010000366.1 GCA_025937615.1 Thermomicrobiales bacterium
CTGCTCTACCAACTGAGCTAGGCCGGCGCGGAATCCACCCTAAACGAGCCCATCAATTGTAGCAGCATGCCGTGGCCCGAACAACAGGACTACGCGGTTTTCAGGGTGAACTCCACCCCGCGGTCGATAGGGATGGTCACCGACTCGAGGTCGCTGCGCGTTCGCACCACGCCCTGATAGTCGGACAGATCGTGTGAGATGACGTTGTCGGCTAGGATGAGCCCGCCGACCCGAACTCGATCAATCACCGCCTCAAGATGATCGACATAATCCTCCTTTTCAGCATCGATGAAGACGAGATCGAAGGATCCGGGTAGGCTTGCCACGGTCGTCCGTGCGTCCCCATCCACGACTCGCGCGACTGCGTCCAATCCCGCATCGGCAAGGTTGCGGTTAGCCTCGGCCGTGCGCTCGGGGAGGATCTCGGTCCCGGTGACTCTGCCCCCGTTCTGCCGGGCGGCCAGGGCCAGCCAGATGGTCGAGACGCCGTTCGAAGACCCGATCTCCAGCACCTCTCGCGCGTTCGTGGCCTGGGCGAGGAGCGCGAGCCAGCGCCCGGTGTTCCGTTCGACATTGCGTGTGCGTTGGGAGGAGTGGAGTCCGGCGGCACGCTGGGCGGCGTCTTCCGCGTAGAGTCGCTCCAGAACCGCAGCGACCCGTTCGTCAATCATGCAGACTCGGTTCCGCAGTGATCGCCTCCACGAGCGACGGGAGATCGGAGACGACGACGTCGGGAAGCGCCTCGGCTGAGCTCAGGTCTTCTCGCGTCGAGACGCCGGTCAGGACCAGCACGGTTGCCATCCCGGCACGCTCGCCGGCCAGGATGTCGGTATCGAGACGGTCGCCGAGCATGACGGTCTCCGCCGGTTGCGCACCCATGCGGGCCATTGCTATCTGCAGCATCGGTGTCTCCGGTTTGCCGATCACGATCGGGCGCTGGCCGCTGGCCACTTCCAACGCGGCCACGATGCTCCCGGCGCCGGGCACCAGCCCCGCTTCTGTCGGCAGCGTCGAGTCGGCGTTGGTGGCGATGAAGAGCGCCCCGCGCTGGATTGCCTCGTGCGCGGCCTTGAGCTTGTCGTAGGTGAATTCCAGATCGAGACCGATCACCACCGCGGCGGGTTGCTCCTCGCCATATTGCACCGGGTGGAACGAGGTCCCCTCGAACAGCTGCTCACGTAAAGCGGGCATTCCGATGACGTAGATGCCGGCTCCCTCGGGAAGCGTTTGCAGCAGGTAGTCGCGCGTCGCCAGCGCCGAGGTGATGACGGCGCTGGCCGGAATATCGAGACCCATCGCCGCCAGCTTGCGCTCGTACGCCTCCGGCGTCGACATCGAGTTGTTCGTCGCCAGCATCACCGGGCGCTCGCGCAGGGTCAGCGCGTCGAGCAGTTCCTTGACGCCCGGCAGCACCTCGGCGCCCCGGTAGAGGACGCCATCCATGTCGAAGATCCAGGCCTTTGCCTCTCGCAGCCGACGCAGGGCGTCGACAGAGACTGAAGGGTCGGAAACCGCCTCAATCAGGTCAACCAATAGCCGCCGCCTTCACCGCGGAACTCATAGGCGTAAATATGCCGACGCGAACCGGCTACGACCCCACGAGGGCGGGCGCCGGCTGGCCGATCCCGATTGCCTGGCCCAGTGCCTCGTTGAACTGTGGCAGATCACCTGGAACGCGAGAGGTAATGAGGTTGCCGTCGATGACCAGCGGCTCGTCGACATAGTTAGCGCCGGCGTTCATGA
>JAICRA010000145.1 GCA_025937615.1 Thermomicrobiales bacterium
CCAAGCCGACCGGCGAGAATGGAAAATGCGGCAACAACCGCGCTGCGGCTCAGCAACATGCGCCGCGTCATCCTCGCCTGTTCGGGTCGATTTGCGGACCCGGATCGACGTTTGCGGCCAGAACGAAGGTGTGGTGGGTCGTAGGGAATACGCTTGTTACGACCCATTACGCTCGCTCAGGTTCCATGCGCTGTAGCCACCCGACAAACCCGTACACTGGCGGCACCAGCAACGCGTTCAGGAGCGCTTGCAATACCGTCACTCGCCCCAGCATTTGGGATACATCTCCGCCTTCTCCCAGGAGTCCGCGCAGCGCGAGCAAGGTTCCGACGTACAGGAACGTCGCCGCCATCGCCAATACCATCGGAAAGACGAGTGCGCTGTGAAAAAAGCGCCCCCTTGACAGACCGCCGAGCAACGCGACGGGGAGCAATGCGAGCGCGTTCGCGCCGAGCCGGTCCAGAGCGAGGACATCGAGCACGAGACCGGCGACTAACACCCATGCCAGGGCTTCCGGAATCCCGCGGTATGCGCTCCATGCGAGGAGCAACACTACGACCAGACCGGGAGTTACCACCAGGAGCTGCCACCGCGGAAGCAACGCGGATTGCAGCAAGGCGGCAATGAACAAGAACACCGCAAATAGGGGGCGCGTCACGCGTTAGTGGCCCTCCCCAAGTGCGCCACTACATTGCCCAGTGTCCCTCAACACCGAGCGTCCGGGCTCGCCGCGGATCCCTCCAACGGTCATTGCCATAATAGCAGAGTGCACCCCGGGGCGGTGTACGGACACCCCTGGTCGACGACGCGGGGAAGACGTCCCATCTAGCGAAGAGCGACTTCGATCAGATCAGCTGCACGCTGGTCGCCCCGCTCCCGCGAAACCTCCCGCGCGACCTGCTGCGCGGCCATGCTTGCCGTCGGGTCCTCCAACAGACGGTGTAGCTCACGGCCGACGACAGCCGCACGGTAGCGACGGCGCGAAACGACGCACGCCACGCCCCGGCGACTGGCGCGCCAGGCATTGTCAGCCTGGTCGTGGCCATACGGCATGATGAGCATCGGCTTGCCGGCCAGCAATGCTTCGGACAAGGTCCCGATACCCCCTTGATGAACGATCGCGCGCGCAAATGGAAAGACCATTCGGTGCGGCGCATAGGAAACGGAGATCACACCGGGTGCGATGCCTTCAAAGCACTGCTGATTACTACGTCCAACTAAGAATATCGCCCGACAACCGAGGCCTTCGACCGCCGCCGCGCTCTCCTCGAAGAACGATCCCGGGTCATTGATCGCGGTCGTACCGAGGGTGAACACGAGTGGTGGCTCGCCGATCTCCAGAAATTCGCGCAGCTTTGGATTGAGTGACTGATGCGGAGCTCGATAGAATGGGAACCCGGTTATACGCGCCTGCGGTGGCCAGTCGGGTTGCGGTTCAGCAAGCGCCCGTGGAAAGAGCCCGAGGGAGCGAATCGGAGAGTGCTGTCCTTCCCATAGCGGGTGGTCCTTCACCGGCGCCAACCCGAACTCAGCACGGAGGCTGCGCCACTCCATTGCCCACGCATCGGTCAATCGACGCGCCAGTTTCAGCACCGGTCGGGTGGCGCCTGGTCCAAGCCGCTGGAGAACTTGTGAGATCGCGCGCGGTCCGATGCGCGGTGGCTCATACGCGGAGAAATAGCCCATCGGTTGCATGACTGCCGAAACCCAGGGCAGCCCGCGGACCTCCGCGGCAAGCCGCGCGGCGCTAGCCAACGTGTGGGCAACGACCAGATCCGCTCCCTCCGTTGCGCCGAGCAGGTCCTCGACCGACTCGCGCAGTGATGGGAGGAACATGGCGCGGAAGACAGCGGCCGGTGTTGCCCGCTCGCGAATCACGCGATCCAGAAAATCGGGGTCTTGCTGGTTTGGCGACCGATCGGGCCGCACCGGAGCAATTCCAAGACTCGCGGCCGCCACTTGACTGCGATAGAGCGCGCTGGTGGCCACGATGATGTCGTGCCCGCGCGCCTGCAGTTCCGCGCCGACAGCGAGGAACGGATACAGGTCCCCGGGTGAGCCGAACGTGGCAAGCACAATGCGTTTCGATGGGGTATCGGATGTCATACCTGGGAGGGTACCCGACCTGGACGACGCGACGATTCACATATTCGACTCTGAGCCGCGGTGCATGCGCCCACTCCTTTCGTTCTATTCGGTGGTGCGGCGACGCTCCTGTGCCAGAATGACGGCGTCCAAATCGCGCCGGAAGCACCGTGCGTCCGGCTAACGCCCCACCCTGGAGCCGACGATCCCGTGACAGATTCACACGACAAGCTAAGCCGAGAAGACCGGCAACGAGCTGCCTCGCTGTTCAAGGCCTACGACGTGCGTGGCGTCGTGCCGCAGGAGCTGACTCCCTCCCTGGCGCGAGAAATTGGCCGGGCGCTGGTGGCGACGATCCAGCCGGATACCGTCGTCGTTGGTCGTGACATGCGGGTCTCCAGCCCCCTCCTGGCGGCAGCGCTCATTGAAGGCATCCGGGATGCCGGCGCCGACGTGGTCGACGTCGGCATGGTCTCGACCGACGCACTCTCTTTCGCGGTCGGCAAGTACGGGTATCCAGCCGGGGTCATGGTCACCGCATCGCACAATCCCCCCGAGTACAACGGTTTCAAGATCTCGCGCGAGGAAGCACGCGCCCTGTCGCTGGACGAGGGTCTCGATGAGATCCGGGACCATGTCGTCAACGACGATCTGCCACCAATCAAACCAGCCGCCGAACGGGGCCGTCTGACTAAGCGGAACATCCTCGACGATTACGCGGCGCACATGTTGGGCCTCATTGATCGTGACAAGCTGCGTCCACTACGGATCGCGATCGACGCCGGAAATGGAATGGCGGGCGTCACCGTGCCACGCGTATTTCGCGATCTGCCGGTACAGGTGACTCCCATGTATTTCGAACCGGACGGGACGTTTCCGAACCACCTCGCCAACCCCATCGAACCGGAGAATATCGCCGAACTGCGCAAGATTGTTGTCGAGAATGGCTACGATCTCGGCGCCGCATTTGACGGCGACGCCGATCGGGTCTTTCTCGTCGATGAGAAGGGCGATGCTGTCGGCGGCGATATCCTGACCTCGATGGTCGCGTCGCGCATGCTCGAGCGTAGCCCGAGCGCGGCGATCGTCTACAACCTCATCTCCTCCCGCGGCGTGCCAGAGATCATCGCCGACAAGGGGGGGCGGCCGATTCGGTCGCGTGTCGGTCACTCCTACATCAAGGAGACGATGCGGCGGGAGGATGCCGTCTTTGGAGGCGAGCACTCGGGGCACTTCTATTTTCGCGATAACTGGTACGCCGATAGCGGCATGGCCGCGCTGCTCTTTGCCCTGGAAGTGGTTTCTGAAGCGAATCGGCCACTCTCAGAGGTGATCGCACCGCTGGATCATCGTTTTCGTTCCGGTGAGATCAATTCGGAAGTCAAGGACGCGCCGGCACTCATGCGCTCGATCGAGGAGCACTACCGCGCCAAAGGCGCCGAGATCGACCACCTCGATGGTGTGACGGTGAGCTTTCCAACCTGGTGGTTCAACGTCCGAGCCTCCAATACACAGCCTTTGCTGCGCCTCAACGTCGAAGCCGACGATCGAGAAGCACTCGAACAGAAGACCGCAGAGGTACTCGCCATGATCCGGGGCACGGCGGAGCGCCAACAGTGACGGATCGAGATGAGGAGCAGGGTCAGCAGAACGCCAATATCTGGTCGGCGATGAGGCCGGGAGCGGCCGTGACTGTCGTCAAGCTCGCGCCCGATGGTTCAGAGGCGGCTCGATATCGGGGGGACGTCGTCGGCCACCGTCAGGACTCGTGGCTTCTCGTTCGAGCGACCTGGACCCACCGAAGAATCGAGCTGGGCGGGCTTTCGTTCTGCCCCGGAGATGAACTCCTGGAGTGGTTCTCACCCGAACACCTGTACAACGCGTTCGCGGTCTTCTCGCCGCAGGACCACTTCAAAGGGTGGTATGCGAACGTGGCCCACCCAGCCCTGCTGGACGCCACCATCGATCCGCCGGTCCTGTTCTGGCACGACCTTTACCTCGACCTCGTCGGGTTGCCGGATGGTTCGTTTACAGTCCGTGACGACGACGAACTCCTTGCCTCGGGGTTGGCTGACGCCAATCCTGAACTGCAGGCACGGATTCTCGCGGCTCGCTCGGAGCTGATCCACCGGTTCCTACGTCGACTTCCACCATTCGCCGATATGTCCCAGATGACACCTTCCCAGTTCCGTAACCAGCAGAATCTGCTCACTCGGTAATCGATGAATCCAAAACCGGTACGGTTTTCGTATACCCCCATTGACATGCCCCCCCAACCGGTGGTAACTTGCTCGTGGGTCGCAGGAAGGATGACAGCTGCGGACCGGCTGACATTGCGGCCCAGGGTCGGGTTGAGTGGCCTACGGTGGGCACAAGGGAGGGCATAACATCATGCAGTTCACGGATACCGCTTCTGCTGGTAACGGCGGCGTTGCGACCGCTTCCGCCAATGGCGGCGCGGTTGCCATCGGCGACGTCAACAGCGGCGGCAATGCCGGCAACGCTATCGGC
>JAICRA010000337.1 GCA_025937615.1 Thermomicrobiales bacterium
AGGCCTCGGATTTCGTAACTGGGCAGATCTTCACAATTGATGGGGGTTATACGGTACCGTAGGGTCCGTGGTGAGACCGGACAGTTGCGAGGGGATGCGCCGTATGAGCCGTTACCGGGTGGCCGTCGACGTGGGAGGAACCTTCACTGACCTAATCGTCCATGACGAGGAGTCTGGGAGCGTGTCCATCGCCAAGACAGCCTCGATTCCGGCCGATCCGGCCGCGGCCATCATGGCGGCGCTGGACCAGGCGAACATCGCTCCGAGCGACATGGCCTTCTTCGCTCATGGCTCGACGGTGGGCACCAATGCGTTGATCACACGGCAACTGCCCCGCACCGCCGTCGTCGCAACGGAAGGGTTTCGCGACGTCCACGAGATTCGGCGAGGCACCAAACCCGATCTCTGGGACGCCTACAAGGATGTCGCCGCCCCGTACGTTCGCCGTCGCGACCGCTACGAGATTCCCGAACGCATTGACTATGCCGGTAAGATTCTCACCGAATTCGACGAGGCAGCCGCTCGTGCCGTGGCGAGGCGGATCAAGGAACGCGGTTACGAATCAGTCGCCATCACCTTCATCAACGCCTACATGAACGGCGAGCACGAGGCGCGCATGAAAGCGATCATGGAGGAAGAGGCTCCCGGCGTTTTCGTTTGCACCTCCCATGAGATCTTGCCCGAGGTCTTCGAGCACGAGCGCTTCAGCACGACAATCATCAACGCCTGCCTGGCGCCGGTCGTCAGCCGCTATCTTGCGAACCTCACCGATCGCTTGCGCGACGGCAAATACCAAGGCGACGTCCTCGTCCTCCACTCCGGCGGTGGGGTCATGACCGCTGAGGCGATCTCCCGCAACGCCGCCCGCATCGCCGTTTCTGGCCCCGCAGCAGGGGCCATGGCTGGCGCATTCTTCGCTCGCCAGTGCGGTTTCGACAACGCCATCAGCCTCGATATGGGGGGCACCAGCGCTGATATTTCCCTGATGTACGGTGGGGAGGTGCGCGTTGCCAACGAGTGGTCGGTCGAGTTCGGCTACCCGATCATGTTCCCCTCGATCGAGATCGTCACCATCGGCGCCGGCGGCGGCAGCGTAGCCTGGATCGACGCTGGCGGTAGCTTACGCAATGGGCCACAGAGCATGGGCGCCGACCCGGGTCCGGCAGCCTATCAGCGCGGTGGAGAAGAGGCGACCAACACCGATGCCAACCTCGTTCTCGGCCGACTGAACCCGGCCGGCCTCCTGGGTGGAGCCATGCCGCTCGACCGCGACGCTGCCAAACGCGCCGTCACGAGCCGGGTTGCGGCGCCACTAGGCTATGACACGGTGCGAGCTGCCGATGCCATCATCCAGGTTGCCAACGCGAACATGGCCGATGCCGTTCGTCTCATCTCAATCCGACGCGGCTATGACCCGCGCGATTTTTGCCTGGTCGCCTTCGGCGGCGCTGGCTCGGTCCACGCCGCCCATCTCGCTCGCGAGCTCGACATCCCGGCTGTCGTCGTCCCGCCCTACCCCGGCATCACGTCGGCGCTGGGCTGCCTCCTCCTCGACGTGCGACACGATCTCTTCCGCACCTATCTGACCACAGCGGACCGGGCCAGCAGCGCCGCGCTGGAAGAGGAGTTCGCCAAACTCGAGGCCGAAGCGCGGGAACGGCTCGCTATAGAAGGGATCACGGGCGGACGCGTGCAGCTGCGGCGGCTGATGGACATGCGCTACGTTGGTCAGTGGCGCTCGCTGACGGTGCCTGTCTCGACACCACTGGAAGATAATCTCGACGCCAGTCTCGACCGCTTCCACGCCGAGCACGAGCGCGAGTACGCCTTCTCCGACCGCGACCAGGCTGTCGAGATCTATGGCTTGCGTGTCATTGGTCTCGGTCTCGTCGATAAGCCGGAGTTTCCCAAGCTGGACACCACGGCGGGTTTCGATGCGGCGCGCACCGGCGAGAGGCCGGTCTACTTCAGCGAGTCCGGTGGATTCCTCGACGCCGCTATCTTCAATCGCTTGGCACTGCCAGCCGGAGCCGTTTTTGACGGCCCGGCGATCGTCGAGCAAATGGATTCGACGATCGTCGTG
>JAICRA010000281.1 GCA_025937615.1 Thermomicrobiales bacterium
CCGCGGCATCGTCACGCTCCTCGCCGTCGTCTTCCTGGTCGGCACCACCTTCCAGCTCACCGCGCTCAACTGGGTGCTCGCCCAGACCTGGCCAGTGCTGTTGATCTCATTGCCGGTCATCTTCCAGCCAGAAATCCGGCGTGCCCTCGAGCAGCTCGGGCAGACCCGCTCCTGGCTGCCCCAACTCCTCCCCCGCCCGGACGAGATGGCCGGGCGCACCGTCGATGAGCTGGTGAAAGCGTCGACGCAACTGGCGCGGCACCGGTACGGGGCGTTGATCGTATTGGAGCGGGAAACCGGCCTGCAGAATTACGTCGAGCGTGGCGTTCCGATCGATGGGCTGCTGACCCGGCAGCTCCTGATCAATCTCTTCTACCCCAACTCTCCGTTGCACGATGGCGCCGCGGTCGTGCGTGATGGGCGCATCGTTGCCGCCAGCGTCGTCTTGCCACTTTCGGACAACACAGCCGCAACCTCCCAATTGGGGACACGCCATCGCGCCGCACTCGGCATCACTGAGCAGTCGGATGCGATCGCTGTCGTGGTCTCCGAGGAGACCGGACAAATCTCGATTGCGGAGAACGGGCAGCTCATCCGCAATCTCGACGCCGAGCGACTGGATGATGAGCTGCGCGCCATGCTGAAGCTGGAAGATCCGGAGCGCGAGCGGGGTCGCATCCTGCAAGGGGTGGGAGAACGGCTCCGCATGCCGGTGCGAGGAGCAAGTTCCCCCAATGGCTCGACCACCGTCACCAGGTCCGCGAATCGGGGCGCGGGAGCGGATGCGAAACCGTCGCGCAGCACGTAGCCCAGCATGCGCGTGCTGCCACCGGGCCGCAGCCTGATGGGAATCTCCGGCGACGCCGTCTTTCGTGCCGCCGCTTCGCTCGCGCTAGCCTTCCTCCTCTGGGCGTGGGTGACAACCCAGCGCGACCCTCCGGAGACACGTGTCTTCGCCGATCTGGCTTTGCAGGCGCCAACCTTGCCAGAACCTCTGCAGATCGCGGGAGAGCTGCCGCCGGTCACGATCGAGGTCATCGGACCGCGCTCGGTGGTCGATCGGCTCTCCCGCGCCGGCTTGCGTCCGTCGCTCGACATGAGCGAAGTGACTGGTCCCGGCAACTACCAGGCTGAGGTCGTCGTCGATCTGCGCGGAGCCGCCGCCCGCATCGACTCCATCACTCCGCAGGTAGTGCCGCTGGTGGTCGACGAGACGACCTCGCGCACGATGCACCTCGAGGTCGCACCGGCACAGATCGACGACCCGACCCGCCGCATTGGCGAAATCGTGCCCGAGGTCTCCGAGGTGACGGTGAGTGGACCAAAACGGTTAGTCGACAACGTGGCGCAGGTGGTGCTCCCGGTCGATATCGGCGACCGCAGCGACAACTTCACCGCCGATTTCGTGCCGACGGCGCTCGATGCCGCCGGACAGCCGATTCCGGAAGTCGCGCTCCTGCCATCGCGAGTGACGACTACCGTCGAGGTCGACCAGCGTGGTCGTTCCGTACCGGTCCTGGTGCAGGCGGTCGGGAGTCCGGAACAGGGATATGAGAGCGTCGGCAGCGTGGCCAACCCGGCGACCGTGCTGCTCGACGGCCCGGAGGATGTCCTGGCCAACATCCTCTCGGTCGTCACCGCGCCGGTCAACATCGATGGCGCCACCGAGACCGTAAGTACCCGCGTTGGCCTGGAGGACCTGCCGCCGGACGTGCGGGTCGTCAACCCCGCCGATGGATCGGTTGTGGCCGTTGTTCAGATTCGCCCGCGCGGAGTGACACAACTCCTCAGCGACCTGCCGGTCCAGGTCAATGGCGTGCCGGATGGATTCACCGCGTCGGTGGAGCCGGACAGAGTCGGGGTCGTCGTCTTTGCCTCCGAAGAGACGATGGCGAGCCTTGGCGGCGATGAGATCTCTGCCTCGGTATCAGCAGAGGGCCTTGGCGCGGGACGGCATCAGGTGCGGCCGAGCGTTACCGTGCCACCGGAGGTGCAGTGGCTGCGCACCGATCCGGAGGTCGTCGTCGTGACCGTCGAGCGAGAGGCCACTGGAGTGCCGGCGACACGACCGGCCCAACGCACCGCACCCGAGGCAACGCCAGCGGGGTGACGGGTGATGGGTGATAGGGGTTGCCAGGTGCCTCATGAACTTCCCCATTGCTGTGGCGATGGGGAATGAGAATCAAGGGTCGAGGGTGGTAGGGAAAACTCCCACCACCCTATGACCCCATCACCCTATCACCCTCGGTGGTGCGCTCCATCTCGTGCGCCAGCAGGACCGCCTCGGCGACCTCGCGCATCGATTTGCGCGTGTCCATGCTCGTCTTGCGGATGCGGTGGAAGGCGTCGGCCTCACGGAGACCGAGCGTCTCCATGAGGACCCCCTTGGCGCGCTCGACCACCTTGCGGGTCTCCAGTGCCTCACGCAGGTCGCCGACCTCACGCTCGAGAGCCCGAAACTCATCGAAACGAGCGACCGAGAGCTCGATCACTGGGAGCAACTCCGCCGGACGAAACGGCTTGACTACGTAGCCGACGACTCCCGCCTCGCGCGCCCGCTCGACGAGGGGCTGATCTGAGTAGGCGGTCAGGAGGACGACCGGGGCAATTTTCTCCCGGGTTAGCTCCTCGGCGACGGTGATGCCGTCAAGCTCCGGCATCTTGATGTCCATGATCACGATATCGGGTTGCAGCTTGCGGGAGAGGTCGAGCGCGGCGCGGCCATCGCCGGCCTCGCCGATCACGTCGTAGCCAAGCTCAGTGAGCATCTCACGCAGGTCGAGCCGGATCAGCGACTCGTCATCGGCAATCAG
>JAICRA010000359.1 GCA_025937615.1 Thermomicrobiales bacterium
CCGCTTGCGGTCGATCGCCATCCCGGGTGTCGCGAAAGTAGGGACTGGGCGGCGGGTAGAACTGCCGGTGGCGTTCGTAGAGCGCCGACAGCTGCTGCCGCAGATCTCTCAGCGCCTCCAGATCGTCCGTCTCTTCGGCGGCCGCGATGCTGCTCTGCAGCTGGCTCATCAAATAATCGAACCGCTCCTTCTCGAGCCGGATCAGGGCGCGACGGGCGTCCCGGTCGATTTGCCCGGGGTATTGCCGTGGGGTCTGCTCGAGCCGTTCGAGTAGTGCTTCGGCATGATCCGCGACGATGTCGTCGAGACCAGCCACGATCATCTCGGCCGCCATGTTGAGAGGAATCTCAGGATCCTGGAGGACGCGCAGCAATTCCCGGTTGCGCGCATCAGTGAGAACCTCTACGGGAACCAGGGGTAGGACGTGCTGGCAGATCTCGCGGTGACGGAGCAGCAGGGCCAGAAGGTGGTCCTCGTTCGAGGTGCGTGTGGCAGTAGTCGGTGGAGCAACCCGGGAGGTGCGGGGAGCAGTGCTGCGGACCGCGCTGCGGCGGAGCTCGCGCAAGACACTGCTTTCTGGCAACTGCAGCCTGCGGGCGACGATTCCGGCGTAATGCGCCTGCACGACCTGATCGCCAGCGGCCTCGAGGAGCGGCACCAGTCGTCGCACCGCCGCCGCTTTCGCCGGGGCATCGGCCGGGTCGACGGCGGAGAGCGCGGCGTCGATGTAGAAATCGAGGAATGGCTGGGCACTGGCGACGACTGCCGGCCAGGAAGCGGGATCACGCCGGATCAGCTCGTCGGGATCTTTGCCTTCCGGCAATCGGACGATCGAGATCTGGCTTTTGAAGCGGCGCTGCCAGATGATCATCGTCTCGGCGCGGGGACGGCTGGCATCGCGTTCGGCGCCGATCGGCATCAGTTCCTGGTCGAGCGCTCCGGGCAGCATCTCCAGGGAGCGGACGGTGGCGCCTTGACCGGCAGCGTCGGCGTCGAGGGCGAGGACGATATTGCGACTCAACCGTTTGACGAGCCCGATCTGCTGCTCGGTGACCGCGGTTCCCATCGCCGCGACGACGTTCGATTGGCCAAATTGGTGCGCGGCGATCGCATCCATGTACCCCTCGACGATGACGACCTGATCCTCCCGCCGTATGGACTCCTGAGCCAGGTCGAGTCCGAAGAGGAGCGTGCTCTTGTCGAAGATCACCGATTGGGGAGAATTCAGATACTTCGGAACCGCGTCGCCGAGCGCGCGGCCGCCGAAGCCAACCACGCGACCCTCCCGCGTCCGGATCGGGAAGAGGAGGCGATTGCGAAACCGATCACGGTAGTCGCCGCTCTCACGCTCACTCAGAAGACCTGCCTCTGCCGCCAGTGTGGGATCGACCCCACGCTGGTTCAGGTAACGACCGAGCGTGTCGCCATCTGGAGCGAAGCCCAGGCTAAATCGCTCCGCGATCTCAACCGAGACTCCACGTTGCGCGAGCACATCGCGACCGGCGGCCCCGGGCGCGGTGTTGCGTAACACGTTTGCGTAATACGCCGTGGCCAGCTCATTGAGCTCGATCAGCCGGTTGCGATGAGCGTCGACTTCCGGAGGCAGACTCGGCGCGTTGACGAGCTCGATGCCGGCGCGCTTGGCGAGCTCCTGCAGTGCCTCGCGGAACTCGACGCGCTCGACACCCATGTAGAAGGTGAAGACGTCGCCGCCGCGGCCGCAGCCGAAGCAATGGAAGTTGCCCGACTCCGGAAAGACCACGAATGAGGGGGTTTTTTCCTGATGGAACGGACAGAGA
>JAICRA010000102.1 GCA_025937615.1 Thermomicrobiales bacterium
GCTCCTTGCCGACGACCTTCAGCGCATTGATGAGACCTCCCAGGGCGAGGATCGCCGTGCCGTGATGCTGATTGGAGAAGACGGGGATATCCGCCCCGTTCTCCAGGTTGTCGGCGATCGTGAACGCGCGCGGGGCCGAGATGTCGTCGAGGCAGATGGCGCCGAAGGTCGAGGAGAGCGCGAGACCGGTCTCCACGATCCGGTCCGGGTCCGAGGTGGCCAGCGAGAGCGGGAAGGCATCGACCCCGGCGAAGGTCTTGAAGATGACGCTCTTGGCTTCTTCGAGGGGGATGGCGGCTTCTGGCGGGCCAGATTCCCGGCCGAAGATATCCGAGCCGTCGGTGAGGATGGCGACGGTGTTGCCGCGACAGGTGAGATCGAACGACGCTAGCGGATTCTCGTCGATAGCGAGACAGGCTTCCGCCACCCCCGGGGTGTAGACGAGGGAGAGGATGGCCCGGTCACGAATGGGGATCTTCGAGCCGATGCCGATTAGCCCTTGATACCGCCGGCGATAATCGAGCCCTTCTTGCTCGAGGTCGGTCAGGGGAGCGCGACTCGTGACTGGCTCGATCGCGGGGGGCATGCCGGTCACGCGACCGTTCCCGGACTCGATCTCTTGACCTCTGGTGGTTTCGCTAACGCTTGTCACCAAGCTATTTTACGTCGTGTGGTCCACTGTGAGACCATGCTCCCAAGAGCCGAGGCTTTCTCCTGGACCGCACCGAGGTTGAGGTGCAGCGCTTGCATCCGATGCAGGCAGCGAGTCGCTAGCTTTCGACCCGGTGCGCTCTGATGGGACCGGTCTGGCGTGAGGAGGTTGCTCGTGTACATCCAATACGCGGCAACGAGACGCTGGTTTGTCGTCGTGCTCCTTGCAGTCGCTATGCTCGCGGCACCGGCGACAGGTTCGGCAAAGGCGCAAAAGACGATCGTGGTCTCAATTAGCCAGCAGATGCTCTGGGCCTACAAAGGCGACCGGGTGGTGCTCAACACATATGTGAGTACTGGCCGAACTGGCTTTGATACTCCTGTCGGTTCTTTCGCGGTCCTGACAAAGCTTCCATCGCAGACGATGGAGGGCGTCATCGGTGGAGAGTACTACAACGTACCCGATGTTCCGTCGGTGCTCTATTTCACCGATAGTGGTCACGCCCTGCACGGCACCTATTGGCACAACAACTTCGGGATGCCTATGAGCCATGGCTGCGTCAATTTGCCGCTCGACGTGGCCGCCTGGTTGTACGACTGGGCTCCAATCGGCACTCGAGTGCTAATTATTCCGTAGACGTTCACCGGCGGGCGTCCGACTAACCGAGTTTCTTGTCCTTGCCGTTTTGCCGTCTCACTCATGCGTCACGGCGAGCACACGGTCCTCGAGGAACGACTCCTCGACGATCTCATCCTCTACCTCTTCCTCGAGCGGCAGCTCGCGCTGGGCGCCTTCGGGCAGGGTCTCCTTGGCGGCGGCGATGAAGTCCCGGAAGAGTGGGTGTGGGTTCGTCGGTCGGGAGCGGAACTCCGGGTGGAACTGGACACCGACGAAGAAAGGATGCCCCTCCAGTTCCATGATCTCGGCGAGCTGGCCATCGGGAGAGGCGCCGCTGACGATGAACCCGGCGGCGGCGAGCCGGCCGCGGAACGAGTTGTTGACCTCGAAGCGGTGCCGGTGGCGCTCAGACACCTCAGGTACCGCGTAGGCCGCAGCGGTCTTCGTTCCTGGCTCGAGACGGCACGGCCACAGCCCGAGACGCATCGTGCCGCCCATATCGACACCCTTCTGATCGGGCATCAGGTCGATGACCGGGTAGGGCGTGTTGGGGTCGATTTCGGTCGAATTCGCGCCGCTCAGTCCAAGCACGTTGCGCGCGATGTCGATGACGGCCATATGAAGGCCGTAACAGAGACCGAGGTAGGGGATGCGGTTCTCGCGGGCCCAGCGCGCCGCCGCCACCTTGCCCTCGGTGCCACGCGCCCCAAAGCCGCCGGGAACGACGACGCCGGAAACCGTGCGTAGCGTGCGGGCCAACTCGTCGGGCTTCACCGTCTCCGCGTTGACCCAGACGATTTCCGGCTCGACCTTGTGCCAGAGGCCGGCGTGTGTCAGCGACTCGAGCACGCTCATGTAGGCATCGGGCAGTTCGACGTACTTGCCGACGATGGCGATCCGTATTGTCCGCCGCGGTCGGCTGATCTCCTCGACAAGATTCCGCCACTCGGTCAGATCGGCTTCGCGCGGCAGTCCCAGCTCACGCGCGAGGTAGGCTCCGAGGCCGGACTCTTCGAGAATGAGCGGGACCTCGTAGATAGAGTCGGCAGTCGGCATCGAGATTACGGCGTCGCGGTCGACGTCGCAGAAGAGTGCGATCTTCTCTTTGACGTCATCGGGAATGGGGCGTTCGGCGCGAGCGATGATGATGTCGGGCTGGATGCCGAGCGAGCGCAGCTCGCGCACGCTCTGCTGGGTCGGTTTTGTCTTCAGCTCGCCGCCCCCGATCTCGGGAACCAGGGTGACGTGGATGTAGAGCGCGTTCTCACGCCCGACTTCGCGGCGGAGCTGGCGGATCGCTTCGATGAATGCCTGCCCCTCGATGTCTCCGACCGTGCCGCCGACTTCAACGATAACGACGTCGGCGTCATGCTGTCGGGAGGCAAGCCGCAAGCGCTCCTTGATTTCATTGGTGATGTGAGGGATGACCTGGATAGTGCCGCCGAGATAGTCGCCGCGGCGTTCCTTGGCGATGACCGCGGAGTAGACCTGACCGGTCGTGACGTTTGAGACCCGGGAGAGGTTCTCATCAGTGAACCGCTCGTAGTGCCCCAGGTCGAGATCGGTCTCGGCGCCATCGTCGGTGACAAAGACCTCGCCGTGCTGGTATGGCGACATGGTGCCGGGATCGACGTTGAGATACGGGTCGAGCTTGATGGTCCAGACGCTCGCGCCCCGGCTCTTGAGCAACCGTCCGATCGAAGCGGTGGTGATGCCTTTGCCGACCGATGAAACAACTCCGCCGGTGACGAATATGTACTTTGGCATCACGTCACTCCCTCCGCGCTGACACACGCTGCTGTCGCGGGATCGATCTCGCTTAGCTCACACTGAGCACGACCAAACGTAACGTGTCGCCAAGGTCGCTTGGCTTGACGTTCAGCTTCTCTTCTGGCTCGGGAGGACTCACTCCGAGGTTGCGACAGAACACGTCGAGCCCGAGCAAATCCCGGTCACCGGACGCGGTGGCGTATTGCATCGGGATGACCACCTTCGGGGCGAGTTGACCGGTGATCTCAGCGGCTCGAGCCGGGTCGAGATGTCGGCTTCCGGCGGGGATCAGGAGGACGTCGACGTCGGTCATCGCTTCGGCTTGCTCTTCCGAGAGCGCGTGACCCAGATCACCCAGATGGCAGATGACCATCCCGTCGAGCTCGATCAAATACGACGTGTTGTGTCCACGCTGCGCGCCATTCGCTTCATCCTGATGGGTGCGAATGCCCGTGACGAAGACGTCATGGATCTCGTACTCGCCGGGACCCTCGATGGTGTCGAAATCGGGTTTCACCGCCGCCAGATTGGAGTGCTCAGGCTGCGGCGACGACACGGTTACGATATCGGCGGTCTGCTTGGCGAGGGTAAAACCGGTCTTCTTGCCGACCGGATCCGTCATGACGACTACATCTTTGCCACGAATACGAAAACAGTTATGCCCGTACCATCGGAATTCGGCCATGGAGTCTCAGTCTTTCCAGTGCCCTGCTCACGGCACGCGCGAATCCCGTCATCGCGCGATGCCAATGAAAACGAATAACGCCCCGGCGCCGGAATCCGGCGACGCGTTGGGACAATTCAAGCTCAATGGGGAAGCGATCTGCGCTCGCGCGATCAGGCGACCTCGCGCCTTTTCCCACGGGTGATCAGTATACCACGCAAGTGGTCATGAAACCGTTGCTGAAGTGGAAAAATGGTGGTGTACGTTCGCGCGTTTCGATTTACTCGGGCGGCACGTCATCCATATCCTCGGCCTCCCCGAGCGCGCGATCGAGGGCGGTCCGAATGACGTCATAGCTATAGCCGCGGCGCGCGAGATAGGCGCCGAGTCGGCGTCGAATCGCCGCCGGTTCATCCCCGGAATACGCCGGCAGGCGACGGCGAGCAAGTTCCTCGGCAGCACCTGTTTCATCCAGGGCGGCATCGTCAATCGCCTCGCGTGCCGTTTCTGTGTCGATGCCCTTGTGGCGAAGCTCTTGCTGGAGCAATCGTCTGCCGCGGGGCCGGTGCGTCGCTCGGTTTTCGACCCAGCGCCGCGCAAAATCGGCATCGTCGAGATAACGCCACTCGTGCAGTCGCGAGATCGCGTGGTCGATTGCCTCCTGCTCGTACCCGCCGCGGCGGAGGCGATCGCGAACTTCCTTCTCCGAGCGAGGACGGTAGCCGAGATACACGAGCGCGGCCTCGGTGGCGCGAGACGCCTGATCAGCCGCCAGCAACGCGCTAACCCGCTCGCCATCGAGCACCTCCCCGACTTCGAGATGCTCGTCGGCCACGAGCGCCGCCGGCAGGGCAAGAGCGAACGAACCGTCGAGATCAACGGCAATTCGGTCCGGATCGCGCTTGGTCGGTCTCAATGCCGTGATCTGACCAGCGCGGGCTGTCTGGGCGGTTGCCTCGTCAGGAGATTGCATAGCGGTATCCGCTGCTAAGTCGGCAAGTCGAGGAGTCGAGGCATCTGCGAGTAGCGGGTGTGCCCGACGACGATGGCTAATACGGCGCCGACTCCGGTTGCGAGCCGGTAATGCACATTGGACAAGCCCCGTCCCGATACACCTCGTAGTCGCCGTTCAGCAGGCCGAACACAGGGTGCCCGGCGATCTCCGGATCGGCCAGATTCCACAACGTCGCGATGCCGATGACTTCGCCGCCGAGACGCTCGACCAGATCACCGAAGTGGGTCATCGTCTCGCCCGAGCGGATGATATTGTCGACGAGCAAGACGCGCTTGCCACGCACCAGATCTTCGATCTGCGGCGCCAGGGTCGGGCCATTCTCGCTTGGCGTGGCGTAGGCGACCTTCGCCTTGGGATCGAGAAAGCCGCCTACCAAGAGGGCCAGCCCAGCGCCCCAGATCGAGGGCGTGGCCACGGTTTCGATGTGGTTGGTGAAGAACTGCTTGGCGAGAGCGTATGCCATATGAGATGCCGCGACGGGGTCGCTGAGGAGATGATCGCGATCTATCAAGCCACGGCTGTGGCCCCCATGCAGGAACGACCAGTGGCCCTCTTTGAGCAGGTTTTCTCGCTTCAGATCGGCAACGATGCGCGGATCAATCCTGGGCACCAGGACCTCCGGTCGTGGCGGTAGCAGGCGCCTGCACGAGCAGGAGAGAGACGAGTGCAGGATAACACGAGGTCCGTTGCGGTCTGCGTGAATCTGTCAACTCACCTGGAGCGGGTTGAAAGGCGTTCCACCAGGGTCAGCAGTCGGTCCCGGGCGGGGTTGATGCCCGGCCGGGCAGCATCGAGCAATGCGGCAATCGCCTGGTCGTGATAGTTGCTAATCACAGCTTCGACTTCCTCTCGCACCCGCTCACGCTCCAGAAGGGCCAGCACCCGTGCCACGCCGGCACGATCGACATTTGGCGCACCATAAAGGCGATCGAGGTCCCACCGCTCCGCGTCGGCCAGCCGTTCGCGCAGGATCAAAATCGGCAGTGATTGCTTGCGGCGTCGCACGTCGTCGGCGGGCGCTTTGCCGGTGGCTTCCTGCGACCCCCAGATACCGAGGAGATCGTCGCGGACCTGAAAACCGAGACCGAGGGCGAGTCCGAACTCGGCCCACCGTGATGCGTCGGCTTCATTGGCCCTGCCGAGGAGCGCGCCGGCCCAGGCGGCGAATTGGACGATCGCGGCGGTCTTGCCCGCGATCATGTCCAGATATTCGCCCGCCGATACATCTGTCCGCACCTCGAAAGCCAGGTCGAGCGTTTGCCCCTCGACGATGGCGACTGTCATCCGGTCGAACGCCTCGAGGAGACGCAGGCTGAGGTCCGCGGTGACACCGGTGGAAGCGAGGCGGTAGATCGGCAGGCGGGCCACTGCAAATA
>JAICRA010000097.1 GCA_025937615.1 Thermomicrobiales bacterium
GTGCCACGAGGGGAGCTATGACCGCGAGAAAGGCGATCAAGAGCAGCGACGTAGCGGTTTCGTCAAGCAACGTCACGCAGCCGAGCGCCGCGACAATCCCGTAACCGATCCGTGAATGCAAACCGATGCGAGTCGGGTCCACTCCGGCTACCAATCCCAAATACTCCCGATACCCGGCGATTCCCAAGAGGATCATGAGTAGCGCGAAGATCGGGCCACCCAGAAATAAGGGGACCAGACCGACCGCTACGACAAGTACCGAGCCGATGACGCGCTCGCGCACTAGAGTTAGCGGTTCACCAGAGGAGCCGTCGGTGCGTGACTGGGCACACCGCCGAATCGTCGCTCGCGGCGCCCAAACTCCCTGACGGCCTCCAAGAGATCGTCTGGACCGAAATCGGGCCAGAGAGTAGGCGTGAAGAAAAGTTCCGAATACGCACACTGCCAAAGGAGAAAATTGCTTATCCGGTGCTCTCCCGAAGTTCGGATAATGAGATCCGGATCGGGGAGGTCCCAGGTAAACAGGTGCTTCTGCACGATCTCTTCGTCGACTGCTGCCGCCGGGACTCCGCTCGCCATCAGGCTCTTGATCGCGGCCAACAATTCCTGACGACCGCTGTAGTTGAACGCAAGCGTCAATATGAGGCGGTCGTTGGTCCGAGTTCGGTCGACGGCAGCGCGAACTGCAGCTTGAAGCTGCGGGTCCAGCCCTTCGAGGCTGCCGATATGACGCAATTGTGCCCCTTGCCGGTCTAGCTCATCCGTTTCGCGCTCGATGACACCGGCGAGAATCTGGAGAATTCCTTCGATCTCTTCGCGCGGTCGCCGCCAGTTGTCCGTGGAAAAAGCCCAGAGCGTCAAGTATTCGACGCCTATTTCCGCCGCCGCCGTCGTGATGCGCCGGATATTGTCTGTTCCGTGTTGGTGGCCAGCAAGGCGCGGCAGTCCTCTTCGCGCCGCCCACCGGCCATTGCCATCCATGATGATTGCGATGTGGCGCGGGATCTCGGAACAAGTCAGCTTTGGGCCGGCCGCACTCGGGGCGTGGTCAGCCGACGGCTTCATCACCCACCGACCCGGGGTCGCAGCGCCCAGGAATTGGTGAGACAGTGCACGACATGCAGCGTCAGGGCAATACTCAAACCTCGAGGACCTCCTGTTCCTTCGCCTTACCCACCCGCTCTGCATCGCTCACGTAACGCTTTGTCAGTTCGTCCACCTGATGTTCCGCGCGGCGTTCATCGTCTTCACCGATGAGCTTCTCGGTCAGGAGTTCTTTGACGTGAGCCATGGCGTCGCGGCGTATGTTCCGCAACGCGACTTTGCCCTCCTCGACATGGCCGTGAACGAGCTTAACCAACTGCTTTCTGCGCTCTTCGGTTAGCGGTGGGATTGCGATTCGCACGACCTGGCCATCATTGTTCGGATTGAGACCTAGCTCCGACTTCCTGATCGCTTTTTCGATCGCGGGCATCGAGCTACGATCCCACGGCTGAATGACCAGCAACCTTGGCTCTGGAACCGAGATTCCGGCGAGTTGATTGAGCGGAGTGGAACTTCCGTAATATTCAACCGGCAGGCGCTCTACCAAAGATGGAGAGGCGCGACCTGTTCGAATGGTTGCCAAGTCGCGGCGAAGGGCGTCAATGGCTTTCCCCATCCGGACCTCGGCGTCGTCCATGACGTCTTTGATCATGCGATGGTCTCCTCGAAACGCCCTGACGCAGGTGGTCGTCGCGGGCGTCCCTCTACTCCGGCAAAGCGCCTCGTGATTGTACGACGCGGTGCCCGGAGAAGGCCTGTCCAGGACCGGCGAACGGCTAGAAGAATTCTGACGAGCCAGGCGTGATGAGCGTCCCAACGGGTTCGCCCAGGGCAGCCCCCTCGATCGCTGATCGCTCGCTGATGTCGAAGACAACAATCGGCAGACCGTTGTCGCGGAGCAGAGCGAGCGCCGACATATCCATAACCTTCAAGTCTCGTTCAACCGCCTCTTGGTGACTGATGCGTTTGTACCGGCGCGCCGCTGGATCACTATTCGGGTCCGCGGAGTAGACGCCGTCGACACGGTTCTTAGCCATGAGCAGGACATCGGCGTCAAGTTCCAGCGACCTCAACGCGGCGGCTGTGTCTGTCGTGAAAAACGGGTTGCCCGTGCCGGCGGCAAGGATAACGACTCGGCCTTTTTCCATATGGCGAATCGCACGGCGACGGATGTAGGGCTCCGCCACTTCATGCATTTCGATTGCCGTCATGACCCGCGTTTGGACATCCTGCTTTTCGAGCGCGTCCTGGAGTGCCAGCGCATTGAGCACGGTTGCGACCATACCCATGTAGTCGGCCGTGGCACGATCCATTCCCTGGCTGCTAGCGGAGATTCCTCGCCAGATGTTTCCGCCGCCGATGACGATCGCTATCTCGACACTGTGCTCAGCAACTCGCTTAATTTGCAGGGCTAGGCGGTCGACAACTGCCGGATCAATTCCGAAGGCGGACTCGCCGACCATCGCCTCGCCACTGAGTTTGAGGAGGACGCGATGGAACCGCTCGTTCGCCACTATCCCTCCGAATTCAACGCAGGCGGCGCGCAGATCGCGATGCAGCCTCTGCCGGCGGCAGTCTCTACGCTTCGGGGGCCGCGCTGTTTCCAGTTCCCACTTCGAACCGGGCAAACCGCCGCACAACGATATTCTCGCCGAGCTTCCCGATCCGCTCCCGGACGAGGTCCCGGATGGTTAGTCTTGGATCCTTGATGAATGGCTGCTCGAGCAGGACTACAGCCGCCGCCGCCATATCGCGGTCACCGTGTTCCTTCTCGAGATTCTCCCAGGCTTCGGTCGGAACCTCGTCAATTGACACATAGCTTGGAGACGTCGCGGCCACCTGCATCGCGAGATCGTGAGCAAGTTCCCGGAACTCCGGTGTCCGCGCGACAAAATCGGTCTCGCAATTGACTTCTACCATCGAGCCGATCCGACCGGCTCCATGAATGTATGGCTCGATCAGCCCCTGCGACGCGGCGCGACCCGTTTTCTTGTCGGCCTTTGCCAAGCCTTGTTGTTTGAGTAGGTCGACGGCCTTGGCGAGGTCACCCCCGACCTGCTCGAGCGCGCGTTTGCACTCCATGATTCCAGCTCCACTCTTTTCGCGGAGCTCTTTGACTTGGTTAGCTGTGACCGCCATCTATGTGTTCTCCAAAATCTGAGGCGATGTGCGCCGGTCAATTTGAGTCCAGAAATACTCGCCGGCGCCGGTGCTTGAAGCGGAATAGCCGGCTTCGTATCCCCGCCGAGCTATAAGCCTATAGTTGGGCTTCTTGATCGGAACCTGCACCGGTGTCGGCAGCCACCAACTCCGCACTATCTTCGTCGCCCGCGAACAGCTCAGCGAAGTCGGACTCTCGCGACTCGGCTGGCATCTCGCGATCCGCTTGGGCAATCTCAAAGCGCGTCTGTCCTTCGATTGCGGCGTCCGCAATCCCCGCCGTGAGGAGTCGGACTGCGCGGATGGCGTCGTCGTTCGCGGGAATGAGAAAGTCTGCGTCGTCCGGATCACAATTTGTGTCGGTGACGGCGATGACGGGAACGCCAAGGCGACGGGCCTCATGTACCGCCAATTGCTCCCGCTTGGGATCGATGATGAAAATCCCAGCTGGAAGCTGCGTCATGTCCCGCATACCGCCCAACGTCCGCTCCAGTCGTTCGAGCTCCGCCATCTTTCCCGCAGCTTCCTGTTTTGGCAGCAGGTCAAACGCGCCGCGTGCCATCTCGGCTTGAAGCTGTTTCATGTAGCGAAGCCGGTTGCGAATTGTTACAAAGTTCGTGAGCGTTCCCCCGAGCCAACGACGATTGACATAGTATTGTCCGGAGCGCCTTGCTTCACGTTCAACGACGTCTTGCGCCTGCTTTTTTGTGCCTACGAAGAGAATCTTTCCGCCGCGAGACGTTGCGTCGACGACAAAATCGTGCGCCGCGGCAAGGAGGGGAACAGTCTGCTGTAGATCGATGATATGAATGCCATTGCGCTCAGCGAAAATGTACGGCTTCATTTTCGGGTTCCAGCGCTTCGCCTGATGCCCGAAATGCACGCCCGCCTCGAGCAGGGCTTTGAGCGTCACCCGCGGTGATTGCCCGTGTATGCTAGTCGCGGTCGTATCCACTGATCCTCCTGCATGGTGTTAAACTTCCGCGCCTTTCTTCCTGCTACCGGACCCACAAAAACGGAGCACACCCGCCGCAGTCCAGACGCGTGACAAATTGCGGCGCAGCCGAAGGGCTGCGCCGCGAAGGAGTATACCAGTCCAGCGCGGGTCACCTGCAGAACGTTGCCGCGTGGAGATCTATGCGGGGGCGGGCTCCAAGTACTCCTCGATGACGAAGCCCGACTGGCCCGTATCAACCACGGTCACCGGCCACCAGTCACATTGACCCGCTTCTTGGAATTCACCCGTGACTTGCAACCGGGTGCCCTCCGGCAAAACGACGACCGCAGCGCTGTCCGTCGAGGGCCCTTCACGAAGGTTGAGTTCGGCGGTTGTCGTAACTACCGCCCCCACTTCATAGACAGGTAGGCTTGCGCACGGATTGGCGGCATCGGCGGCTGGCGCGGCAGGGGTCGGGGTGACTGGTTGGGTCGTTGCCACAGCTGGAGGCGCGGTGGGCGTAGGAACTTGCGGGGGGCCTGGTGTCGGAGCAATGACGACTGCAGTTGCCGTTGGCGGTGCCGGAGTCGCTTCGTTGACCGGTGTGATCACAGCCACGGTCTCCACCGTCGGTGGTGGTTGGTCACCACCGTCACCGATCAACGCGGACGCCCAGTACCATAACAGCCCGATCAGCAGCAGAAGTCCGATTACGGGCAGGGCGATCCGGAGGTAGTCGGTCCAGTAGCGCTCCTCGGGCTGATAGCTCACGGTGCGCTCCTCACTCGGTCCAGCCGGCCCCTGCCCCTCAGCCATCATCTCACCTCCAGACTGCCCTGGTTCCTGACCGAGGCGATGGGTCGCTGTCTCCAGCGGACCGGCTTCGGACGCGAAGGAGTTGTGATGCGGAATGACATCTTTCGCGTGTGAGGGCTCCCACAGGTCCTTCGCTGCGCCGATTTCGCAATCCAGCGTCCTAGAGTCAACAGGATGGCTTTCTTGGGGTCCGTAGAGCCGCGCGTTCCGGCACCACCCCTGGCGCCAGACGGCCGATGGCTCATAGAACCGGCAGGTGCCACACGCCCGCAACGTCACTGGCCGCTCGTCGATCGAAGCGTGCTGCGGGGGTGACTGCCCCACGATTTGAGGGCGACCAAGACAGGAGGAGATTGTACACCTCGCAGCTGCGCACTTGACTACTGGAGCTAGTCGGCGGGACCGCTGGGGTCTGGCTCGTCGTCCGCGGAATGACTGTCAGCATCCCCCTCCGGAAATTCCCACGGTGCTTCAGGGCTTCCGAGCCGGCGGATAAATGTGGTGCCGTTGCCCGTCTGGCGCTCGGCCGGGTCGCTGCTGATCGAGGCGATGGAAGAGCGGGCTCGGACCGGGCGAAGCGTGGATCGCTCGATTCCTGCCATCTCGAGCTGACCCTCGTAGATGGCGCCTTCCTGGATCACCAGCGACCCGGTCGAAACCCGTGCCCGTACTCTCCCACTTGGGAGGATCTGGAGCCGCCCCCGGCAGCGAACCTCACCGGTAAGCTCTCCGGCCACGGTGACGTGCTCGGCTTCGACTGTGGCGGAGATCGTCGCTCCTTCAGAGACGAACAGCGTGCCATCGCAAGTCACGTTTCCTTTCAGTTCGCCCTCGACCCGCAGATCACGCTGCGAGCGAAAGTTTCCGTCAAACGCCGAATGGCGGTCGACGATACTCGCCGGGTCGAATGACGCCGTCGGCTCATCATTCCAATCAAGATCTGCCGTCGATAGGTCTCGCATCTCGTATCTCCATGCGCACATGCGGTCGCCGCGAACCCAGCCGGGCGTTGCATCCCAGGAGTAACGCGGGAAGACATTCAGTCAGTCCCTAGTCCCCACCGCGGGCCACTCGGACCGGTGACGGCAAAGAGGCCCTCGTATCGCCGACTGGAGCCATCGAAATTTCACCCGCCACGATGGCTCCGTCATGGATCGCAATGGCTGGCGCGTGGATGTCCCCAGATACTTTTCCGTGTGGCAGGACCTCGAATCGCTCCACACAATGGACTGAGCCCCGCACAGTGCCGGCTACCGTGACATTCGCGGCACGAACGACA